>CAYWRB010000005.1:16106-25317 GCA_964460025.1 uncultured Hungatella sp. | reverse complement strand
AAGAATATCGATACCGGCATGGGGCTGGAGCGTCTGGCCATGGTGGTGCAGGATGCGGATTCCCTGTTTACCATTGATACCAACAGGGCTCTTATGGATGCGGTGTGTGACTTGGCCCATACTGCGTATCAGACGGATGAGAAGAAGGACGTCTCTCTGCGTATTATTGCGGATCATGTGAAGTCTTGTACGTTTATGATCTCTGACGGCATTATGCCTTCCAATGAAGGGCGTGGATATGTACTGCGCCGTCTGCTGCGCCGTGCGGCCCGTCACGGCCGTCTTTTGGGGATTGAGGGACGGTTTATGGCTGATCTAAGCAAGACGGTTATCGCACTGTCCAAAGATGGCTATCCGGAATTGGAAGAGAAGAAGGCTATGATCTTAAAGGTTCTGGCGGAAGAGGAAGAGAAGTTTAACAGGACCATTGATCAAGGGCTGGCAATCTTAAGTGATATGGAGCAGAAGCTGGTAAGTGAGGGCAGCAAAGTCCTCTCCGGCGGGGATGCATTTAAACTGTATGATACCTATGGATTCCCTATGGATCTGACGTTGGAGATCCTGGAGGAGAAGCAGTTTTCCGTAGATGAGGAAGGGTTCCAGGCTGCCATGAAGGAGCAGCGGGAGAAGGCCAGGAAGGCCAGAAAAACGACCAATTACATGGGAGCGGATGTAACAGTCTATCAGTCCATTCCGGCGGCTGTTACATCGGAATTCGTAGGATATGACCGTCTGGTTCATGATTCCAAGATCACGGTTCTTACTACGGAAGAAAGCCTGGTAGAGGCTTTGGCCGATGGGGAGAAGGGAACGATTCTTGTGGATCAGACTCCGTTTTATGGAACCATGGGCGGCCAGCAGGCGGATGTGGGTGTCATCGAGAATGAGAAAGGGTCATTCCAGGTTAAGGATACGATTCACCTTCAGGGCGGTAAGATAGGCCATGTGGGTGTCATGACTTCCGGCATGTTCCAGGTGGGAGATACGGTGACATTGAAAGTCTGTGAGGAGAACCGCCAGGATACTTGTAAGAATCACAGCGCCACTCATCTGCTTCAGAAGGCTCTGCGTACGGTGTTGGGAGATCATGTGGAGCAGGCAGGCTCTTATGTGGATGCAGGCAGGCTGCGTTTTGACTTTACTCATTTCTCCGCCATGACTCCGGAAGAGATCCGGAAGGTGGAGGATCTGGTAAATGAGGAGATCCGGGCCTCCCTTCCGGTGGTGACTCAGGAGATGAGCCTGGAGGAAGCCAAGAAATCCGGCGCTATGGCACTGTTTGGTGAAAAGTATGGCGAGAAGGTTCGTGTGGTGAGGATGGGAAATTTCTCCGTAGAACTGTGCGGAGGTACTCATGTAAGCAATACGGGAGTGATTACGGCGTTTAAAATCTTATCCGAGACAGGCATTGCAGCCAATGTCCGCAGGATTGAGGCCTTAACCGGAGACGGATTGCTGGCTTATTATGAGAAGGTTGAGGAAGAACTTCACAATGCCGCCAGGCTTGCCAAGACCACACCGGCAGAGCTTGCCAGAAAGATTGGCTCCATGCTGGATGAGATAAAGGCTCTCCATTCGGAGAATGAGAAGCTGAAGAGCAAACTGGCCGGCAGCGCCATGGGCGATGTCATGAGCCAGGTGGTGGAAGTAAAGGGCGTGAAGGTTCTGGCCACGAAGGTTGCCGATGTGGATATGAACGGACTCCGCAGTCTGGGAGATCAGATGAAAGAGAAACTGGGGGAGGGTGTGATCGTTATTGCCTCTGTCCTGGACGGCAAGGTGAATCTGATGGCTGCGGTTACCGATGGAGCGCAAAGACAAGGCGCCCATGCAGGCAATCTGATCAAAGCCATCGCCGGGCTGGTTGGCGGCGGCGGCGGCGGACGTCCCAATATGGCTCAGGCCGGAGGAAAGAATCCGGCAGGTGTGGATGCTGCTCTGGCGAAGGTGAAGGAAATTGTGGAAGAACAGATCCATGATTGATTATTGTAGATAAATGATTTTTTAGAAGAAAATAGTGGGTAAGACATGACTTTGTCCCTGGCCTTTCTTGTGGCGGGGGCAAAGTTTTTTACTTTATAGGAAATGTCAGAGTGTGATGCTGTTTAATGGGAACCAGGGTACAAAATGTTCTGCATGGATGTGCAGCACGGTGTGGGCTTGATAAGGAGGAATTTCCATGGTAAGATATATGGAGAAAGTGCTGATTGACGGAAGATAAGGGGGTATAATCAGAAAAAGGGAGGGATTATGGAAGCAATTACATTATCGATTGCAACATGGCTGTTGGGGATTTTAGCGGTCCTTATTTTTCTTTATTTTATGTCCAGAAATAACTTATGGATGCGCAGGTATGGCATGACGCTGTTTCTTGTTTTTTGGTTTTTAGGGTTTACCGTATATTTTATCGGATATTTTTTCGGAAGCAGTATAAGCGAGGACAGTATCTTTCACGCAATTTCCAGTCTGTTTTCCGCCATTTTCAGTTCAGGGCGGATCATGGCTATGGAGATTGATCTTAAAGAGACAGGGAGTCTTGCCGATTATAAGCTGTATCAATTTATCTGTACGTTTGTCATTTTTTCGGCCATATTGCTTTTAGGAGCCACGCTGCTGACCAATATTGGGGGAGGGGTCATAGGAAGGCTGCGGCTTTTATTTCTCAGGACCATTGGGACAAGGCACAATATCTACATGATCTATGGGCTTTCCAAAGAAACCGTTTATCTAATTAAAGATATCCGCCGCAGTGATAAGAAGGCTACGATTCTGCTGCTTCATGACCGGAGCGAGGACATGGAACAGATTGAGGGCGGAGAGGCATTGGAAAATGATGCTTTTCAGCAGGGAGCCTTCCGAATCTCTTTTTCGGCGGAAAAGCCCCTTTTGTTTCTGGAAGGCATTGCGAAACGATGTAAGAAAAATATGTATCTGATTTTTATGCATCCGGTCTCCTGGAAAAATACCAGTATGGTTCAGGACCTTCTGTCTTCCCATATAAAGAACCTGTCGCGTCTGCATCTGTATGTCTTATATGACAGGAGAAAAAGCCAGCATATTGCTGAACGGGGAGAATTTCAGGGGTTGGATATTCACTGGATCTCCATGGAGGAATTGACTGCCAGACAAGTGATTGATATGCCATGTTTTCTTGATGTCTGTCCAACGGACAGATGTCGGGACGGACGCGGGGACTTTGAGATCCGTATGGCTATCGTTGGATATTCCGGGGTGGCGGAGGAATTGTGCCGCTATCTGGTTTCCTGTGTGCAGATTGCCGGGGTGAAGGTAAGTATCCTTCTGTTTGATCTGAAAATAGGGGAAAAATCAGCCTATTTTCGGATGAGCAATCCGGAGATATTCAAGGCGGCTTCTATTATTCCCATTGAACTGGCGCCGGACACCGAAGGATTTTATGAGTATTTTATCAGAGAAGAAGCTCTTCCTGATGCCGTTTTCTTCACAGGAGATGTGGGAGAAGAAACTATGAATTTTGCGTTCCGGCTTCAGGATGTGCTGAAAAATCAGGGGAAAGAAACGCTGCCTCTTTTTGTGCGGATGGAAAGTGTCCGGGAGAATAATCTGGCGCTTAAGTCAGTAGGAATCCACAGCTTTGGATGTATGGAACAGGTATACAGCTATGAGGTTTTGATTGATGAGGAGCTGGATGTCATAGCATCAGCCATTGACCGGTATTACAAAGAATACAACGTACCTTATAAAGCAGGTGAAAATTCCTGGCAGGAAGCCAGTATCTATGAGAAGATGTCCAGCAGAGCCCATGCCATGCATATTTCGTGGAAATTAAGGTGTGCAGGCTTTCAGATTGTAAAAGGAGAAAACAGCCGTATCTATGAAGAAAAGCTGAAAGAAAATCCGCTGCTTTTGGAAAACCTGTCCAAGGGGGAACATCTCCGTTGGAATGCCTGCCTGTTTTCAGAGGGCTGGAGGGCAGCAAAGCCGGAAGAGTTTCCAAAAGGGCAGCATAAGGATGAAGTGTCCAAACGGCATGCCTGTCTGGTTTCATGGGAAGAATTAAATGGGGTGTCCCAGTATTATGGAAGAGATTTCTATAAAACAGACAGGGAGCTTGTCCTGGCATTGGGGCGGATTCTTGAAAATGCCGGATACGGGATACAATTACTCTGATTTGTATAAAAAAATTGGAAATCTTTGAAAAAATCAGTTGACGAATGGCGATTTTATGTTATAATTACTGCAGTGCTATAAAATACCCAAACAGTTGTATTATGCACAAGTACACAACTGGAGGGAGGTTAGGTGTGAGCTATGTCAAACGTGATCGTTAAGGATAATGAATCATTAGACAGCGCTTTACGCAGATTCAAAAGAAACTGTGCAAAGGCTGGTATTCAGCAGGAGATTCGTAAGAGAGAGCATTACGAAAAGCCAAGCGTAAGACGTAAAAAGAAGTCTGAAGCCGCAAGAAAGCGTAAGTACAACTAATTTTTAAGAAGTTCGGAGAGTCCTTAGTCGGAAGATTAAGGACTTTTTTCTGTCCTGAGGGCATAGATTACTATAAATAAATCCAGCCGGAAACCGGAAGATGTTAAATCATGTGAAAGACGAGACAGCAGCAGTATTAAAGATTCCCAAGGATGTAATCCCGGGGGAGCCTATGGTTACCATAACCGGAAGACAGAAGGTCTATATCGAGAATTATCACCGGATCGTCAGCTTTCAGGAGGAAGAGATCAAGCTCCAGGCTAAAACATGCCGTATTCTGGTTTATGGAAAAAGGCTTCGGATTGAGTATTACACCAAGGACGATATGATGATCGCAGGACAAATTGGTTCCGTTGCTATAGAAACTTAGCAGGTTGCCGTTCAGGCCGCGGCTGACCACAGGATGATTGGTCATGGAACGGTAGGGTTATGGAGCCTTAGCAGGAGGGATTGATGGAATGCTTCGAACATTAAGCCACTGGAAGGCAGGGTATCTTAAGATCCGGGTTTCCGGTTTTTTTTCAGAACGGTTTTTAAATATCTGCAGCGCCAACGGGATTGAGGTCTGGGAGCTGGAGCCGGTAAAGGATGGGTTTTTATGCCGTATTACCCTTCCGGCTTTCAAAAGGACCAGGCCATTGGCCAGGAAGGCAAAGGTGCGTATCCGGGTTCTTGAGAGAGCCGGTTTTCCTTTTTTTTTACAGAAAAACAAAAAAAGGACAGGGCTTTTTATGGGAATGGCCTCTTTTTTTCTCCTCTTATATCTTCTGTCTCTTTTTGTATGGAATATTTCCTTTGAAGGAAACCAGCATTACACAAGAGAGAATCTTTTGGAATATCTGGAATCGGAAGGAATCCGGTATGGTATGAGAAAACATAAGATTTCCTGTGATCAGCTGGAGGAAGATATACGCAGTCAGTTTCCGGAGATTACCTGGGTGTCCGCCAGAGTTTCCGGAACAAGGCTTTTAATTAAAATAAAGGAAAACCAGGTACTGTTTACCGTCCCTCAAAAGGATGAGTCTCCCTGTGACCTGGTGGCGGAAAAACCGGGAACCATAACCAGGATGATCGTGAGACAGGGAAAGGCCCAGGCGGCTATCGGAGATACGGTGGAGAAAGGGCAGGTGTTGGTGGCCTCCAGGCTCCCCATACTGAATGACAGCGGTGAGGTGGTCCGCAATGCTTATGTCCATGCGGACGGGGATATCTACGCTGCCACCCAATATGCCTATGAGGAAAAGCTTCCCAAGCTCTTAAGCGTCTCTATGGAGACAGGAAGAAAGCGTTTCGGAGGAGGATTGCGGATTGGGCCCTACCGGTGGATCTTCCTTCTTCCCACATGGGGGGAACATTCATGGAATTATGTGTCGGAAACCACGCAGCTGTGCCTGCTGGAGGATTTTTATCTTCCCGTATATTTCGAGAAAATCAAAGGAGAGGAATTCATTTCCTATGAGCGTCCTTACACCGAGGAGGAGGCAAAGCAGGAAGCCAAAGGCATAGAAGAACGTTATCTGAAAAATTTATTGGAAAAGGGGGTACAAATTATTGAAAATAATGTTAAAATACAAGAGAATGGATCTTTCTATATCATAGAAGGACAGGTGGCTGCCGAGGAGATGATTGCTGTCCGGCAGCCGGTGGCGGATATGGAGCAGCCAAAGCAGGAAGAAGCAGCAGATGAAACTCAGGGTACCTGAATGGATTTATGAGAATGTGAGGAGAAGACAGAGATAAGATGAGTGTAATCGAGACAATGGTTGACATTCCCGCGGAGCATGAGAAGAATGTCTGCGGCCAGTTTGACGAGTATATAAAGAAGATGGAACGGACCTTTCATGTGACCATGGTGTCCAGAGACGGATGTTTAAAGGTGATCGGTCCGGAGGAGGCTGTCAGGAAAGCAAAAAGCGTGTTTCAGAATCTGATCGAACTGTCAAAGAGAGGCAATGTGATTACCCAGCAGAATGTGGACTATGCCATTGCGCTTTCCTTTTCGGAAAACGACAGCCAGATTCTGGAGATCGATCAGGATATTATCTGCAGAACCGTGAACGGAAAGCCGGTGAAACCAAAGACCTTGGGCCAGAAAGCCTATGTAGATGCGATTCGTGGGAAGATGGTGGTGTTCGGCATCGGGCCTGCGGGAACCGGTAAAACTTATCTGGCCATGGCTATGGGGATCCAGGCATTTAAGGACGGAGAGGTAGGCAGAATCATCTTGACCAGGCCGGCCATTGAGGCAGGGGAGAAGCTGGGATTTCTGCCGGGAGATTTGCAGAGCAAGATCGACCCCTACCTGCGGCCTCTCTATGATGCTCTGCATCAGATCATGGGGGCGGAAAGCTACATGCATAATGCGGAGAAAGGACTGATCGAGGTGGCGCCCTTGGCATATATGAGAGGGCGGACACTGGTCAATGCATTTATCATTCTGGATGAGGCCCAGAATACCACGCCGGCTCAGATGAAGATGTTTTTGACCAGAATTGGTTTCGGATCCAAAGTGATCATCACGGGAGACCAGACCCAGAAGGATTTGCCGGGAGGAAGCGCATCAGGGCTGGATGTGGCTGTGAAGGTGCTGAAGGGAATTGAGGATATTGGTTTCTGTTATCTGACAAGCAGTGATGTGGTCCGTCATCCTCTGGTCCAGAAAATTGTACAGGCTTATGATGACTACGAGAAGAAGAGCCAGAGGAACCAGGCAGCTGGCCGATCAGAACATGAAGGACACAGAAAGGCCCCGGAGGTTCCAAAGGATGGAACGAGACGGAAAAAACGGAGAATAAAAAGATAGTTAATATCAATTTGTCCGAGAGACGAGGGAGACGCATATGACGATTCATATAGAATACGAGGCAGAGAGGAATCTGGAGATTCCTTGGGAGAAAATTATACGTGATATTGCCAAGGGAGCTCTGGAGTATGAGGATTGTCCCTATGAGGCGGAGATCAACGTGGTTCTGACGGACAATGAAGGGATCCGTCAAGTGAATAAAGAGTATCGGAACATAGACAGTCCTACGGATGTACTGTCTTTTCCCATGCTGGAATATGACACTCCCTCGGATTTTTCGGAGGTGGAGGAGGACTTCGCGGACTGTTTCAATCCGGAGACAGGAGAATTGATCCTGGGCGATATTATGATTTCCGTGGACAAGGTGGAAGAGCAGGCTGGAAAGTACGGACATTCTAAGGAGAGGGAATTGGCCTTTCTCACGGCTCACAGCATGCTCCACCTGTGCGGTTATGATCATATGGAGGAGGACGAACGGCTGATCATGGAAGAAAAACAGCATCAAATTCTGGAACGTATGGGCTACAGGCGGGAGTGACCTGAATTTCACTTCAGGGATCAGGCAGCAGGAATAGAAGATAAAAAGGTGGAGATGCTTATGAAAAAATGGTATTTGTCAGTGCTTATGTTCGTAATGGTTTTTATGTCTCTTTTAACAGGATGCGGGAAAAAGAGCCAGGAAGCGGCAGCTACGAACCCTTCTCCCGCCGTGGTGGTGGAGACTGAAAAGGAAGAGACAGAGAGCCGAAAGGAGACCACAACCCAGGAGACCCAGCCGGAAGAAACAGAGGAGACAGAGGAAGAGCCGGAGGAGAGGGTGGAAATAGACGGCAAGATCAAAAGCTATCTGACCGGAGAGATGATGGACGTAGAAAAGGCCAACCGCAGGCCTCTGGCCGTGATGATGAGCAATGACAAGGAGGCGCTTCCCCAGTATGGCATTAACCGGGCGGGAGTGGTATATGAAGCTCCTGTGGAAGGCGGCATGAACCGGTATATGGCCATTATGGAAGATTATGACGATCTGGACAGAATCGGATCCGTGAGAAGCTGCCGGACCTACTATACCTTTTTTGCAAGGGAATTTGATGCCATTTATGCCCATTTCGGTCAGAGTACATTTGCGAAGCCGTATCTGGAAAATGTGGATAATATTAATGGTATTGAAGGCGCCGGAAGCAATGCCTTTTACCGTACCAGCGACCGGAAAGCGCCTCATAACGCGTATACCGGTTTTGAAAAGATTCAGGATGCCATAGAAAAATTAGGATATTCGCAGGAATATTCGCCGGTCTATGAAGGGCATTACCGTTTTGCGAGAAACGGAGAGGAAATCCACCTGAAGAATTCGATGGATGCCTATAAGGTGGTTCCAGGATACGCCATCAACAAGCCCTATTTTCTGTATTCTGAGGAGGATGGGCTGTACCATCGATATCAGCATGAAAGTGTCCATAATGGTTCCGAAGGGCCCATTGCCGTGAAAAACATTATTATACAGTATTGCTCCACCGGGCACTATGCCACTACGGAATATTTAAATATTGATGTACATACCAGCCAATATGGGTATTATATTACCAATGGCCAGGCAATTCCTTTAAGCTGGGAAAAGGACGGACAGTTTGGCGTAACCCATTATTATAACGTAGACAATGAAGAAATCACTCTGAATCAGGGGAAGACCTGGGTCTGCATCATCCCCACCAGTGATTTCGACAAGACGGAGATCTATGGAAAAGACGACTAGAGTAAAGGAAAGCAGAAGTAAATATTCGGGGCCGGGGGATCGGTTCTCCCGTGTGCAGAGGACTCAGGGAACCATGGAGGTTGACCGTGAGTTTGGTTCCATGCTGATCTCAGAACATGAACAGAAGCTTAAGTATGGCGGGAGGCGGGAAGACGGCGGATCCTTTCGTAACGGTAACCAGACTCTTCCGG
>CAYWRB010000005.1:0-16006 GCA_964460025.1 uncultured Hungatella sp. | reverse complement strand
GGCGGGAGGCGGGAAGACGGCGGATCCTTTCGTAACGGTAACCAGACTCTTCCGGTCAGGACGGAAAACCGTGGTCAGCCGTCAGAGGCCGTGAATCAGGGCCGGATTTCGAGAGAAGAGGCCGTGGGAAGGCAGCCATTGTCAGGAATGGGAAACCGTAGTCGGACTTCAAGAGAAGCGGCTGGGGGAAGGCAGCCATTGTCAGGAACGGGAAATCGCAGCCAGACTTCGAGAGAAGCGGCTGGGGGAAGGCAGCCATTGTCAGGAACGGGAAACCGCAGCCAGACTTCAAGAGAAGCGGCTGGGGGAAGGCAGCAGTCTTCAGCAAGGGAATCCGGGGGCAGCAGGCAGCCGTTATCTGCTTCGGCGGATCATCGTCAGGCCTCAAGGGAATTCACGGGGGACAGGCAGCAGACAGCAGAAAGGATGAGCCGTCAGCAGCCGGCCAAAAAGAAGGCCGGGACCAATTTTATTGTACAGGGGAGTATTCTTGCCGCAGCAGGAATTATTGTCCGTCTTATCGGCATGTTTTACCGGATTCCTCTGGCCAATTATATCGGCGATGAGGGAAACGGATATTACAGTGCGGCCTACAATATTTATTCGATCTTATTGATCCTGTCCTCTTACAGTATGCCGGTGGCGGTGTCCAAGATGGTATCTGCCAGACTGGCCAGGAAACAGAACCGGAATTCTCTGAGAATTTTAAAGGCCGCTTTGTTTTATGCCACCATTGCCGGAGGCCTTGGATTCTGCGCTCTGTGGTTTGGGGCTGATTTTTTTGCCGCCAAGATCATCAAAATGCCGTTTAGCGCCTATGCCCTGCGGGTCTTGGCGCCTACCATATGGATCATGGCATATCTGGGTGTTCTCAGAGGTTTTTTCCAAGGCCATTCCACCATGATCCCTACGGCTGTCTCTCAGATTTTTGAACAGATCGTCAATGCGGTGGTCAGCCTTTTGGCTGCCAAGACTTTATTTGATATTGGTATCAATTCCAACCTGGTATATGGCTCCACAGAATACTCCTATGCTTTCGGAGCGGCGGGAGGCGCGCTGGGAACCGGGGCAGGGGCATTGACGGCCCTTTTTATGTTTGTGGTTCTTTTATTCCTCTATCTGCCTGCCATAAGACGGAGGGCCAGGAGGGAGCCGGGGAACCAGGTGGAAAGCTACGGGACAATCACCAGGATTCTCTTCTTCACCGTGGTGCCGATCATTATAAGCAGCACACTGTACAACAGCAGCACGGTCATTGACAACACGTTATTCGGCCAGGTTATGTCCTCCCTTGGAAAGGAGCAGGAGATTGCCTCCCAGTGGGGCGTCTACTCAGGAAAGTATCATCTTCTGTTTAATATTCCTGTTGCTGTGGCCAACTCTCTGTCTTCCTCCCTGATTCCGTCTCTGTCCAGGGCCGTTGCGGAGAGGAATCGGAGGCAGGTTTTGGAACGGATCTCCAATGCAATCCGGTTTTCCATGATCATAGCCATCCCCTCCGCCGTTGGGCTTACCGTTCTGGCGGCGCCTGTGTGTAATCTCCTTTTTTCAAGCGGGGATAATGAGATGCTGATCCGGATGACTTTGCTTGGCTCCTCGGCTGTGGTGGTGTATTCTCTCTCCACCGTAACCAATGCGGTGCTTCAGGGAATCAACCGGATGAAGGTTCCCATCAAGAATGCCGCCATTTCCATGGTTCTCCATGGAATCATCCTGTTCATCATGCTTCGGGTGTTCCGGTGGGGAATCTATGGCGTACTTTACTCCAACATCTTGTTTGCCCTCTTTATCTGCATTCTAAATGCAAGGGCTATTTCCAGATATAAGCGGTACCGTCAGGAGATTGTGAAGACATTTTTGATACCTTTGGCTGCCTCGGTGGTTATGGGGGCCAGTGCTTACGGGATTTATCAGCTTTGCTCTCTCAAATTGGGAAATCTGGTAAGCACACTGATCTCAATTCTTGTGGCGGTTATGGTTTATTTTGTACTGCTCATCAAATTAAAAGGGATTGATGCCAGAGAGATGAAAACATTTCCGGGCGGCACCAGGCTTCTGGCAGTTGCCGTAAAACTTCATCTGATGTAACAACGAAGGGGAGAACCGGAGAGAGATCTGCTGATTTGCAGATTTGCAAATTGAATGATTAAAAATGGAAGAACAGGCAGATACTATATCCATAAGGAGGGATTATCCCATGAAAAAATATGGTATCTGCTTATTCCTGTTTCTTGTTATGGCCATTGCCTGTCTGACAGCAGGATATTTTGCCACAAGAACACAAGTGCGGCAGGAGACTGCTATTTCCAATACAACCTATGAGACAGAGACCGTGACGGAAAATCGGGTTGTCATCAACCAGAAACAGGTGGAACCCATTGCACAGACGGCACCCATGGAACAGTTTTACCTGGTATCTGAGACAGGGTTCCTTCTGGTATTCTCCCAGGATCAGTCTACCATCTGTCTGTATACTCACATTCCGATTACGGACTTTCCGGAGAAGGAGCAGGAACGCCTGCGGGAGGGAATCTGGTTTCCGTCCATGATGGAGGTGTTCCAGTACCTGGAGTCTTATACCAGTTAGAAAGGTTTAAAAAACGTAAGTATGAAAAAGCAGATCATAGTGATCGGAGGCGGCGCCTCAGGGATGATGGCAGCCATTCAGGCCTCCGCAAACGGGGCGGAGGTAACCATAGTCGAGCACATGGACCGAGTGGGAAAGAAGCTTTTATCCACAGGCAACGGCAGGTGCAATCTTACCAATTTACATCAGACAGAGGAATGCTATCGCTGTGGACAGGAGGGCTTTGTCATTCCTGCCCTCCGTGATTTTTCCGTGGAAGACACCCTGTTATTTTTCAGAAAACTGGGGATGATACCGAAAGACCGAAACGGCTATATCTACCCCAATTCCGATCAGGCCTCCTCTGTGCTGGATATGCTGCGCATGGAGCTGGAGCATAGGAAGATCAAGGTCCTTCTGGAATGTCAGACCCAATCGATCGGCAGACCCGCCTCAAAATCCGGCGGTTCCTTTAAAAGGTTCTGCCTCCACACCAGCCAGGGGCAGCTTTATGGAGATGCGGTAATCTTGGCTGCCGGTTCCAGGGCCGCCGAAGTTACCGGTTCCGACGGAAGCGGCTATGGACTGGCAAAAGCTCTGGGGCATCACATTGTGACGCCTCTTCCGGCGCTGGTACAGCTTCGATGCAAAGAGAAATATTACAAACAGCTGGCTGGGATCCGGACGGATGCCCGAGTGACGCTGCTGGCCTTCCGGCAGCCCAGAGAAAAGAAAGGCTCCTGGACGGCTTTGGCGGAGGACAGGGGGGAGCTGCAGCTTACGGACTACGGCCTGTCCGGAATCCCTGTGTTTCAGATCAGCCGTTACGCCTCCATATGGTTACATAAAGGGAGTGCCGTAAAGGTCAGGATTGATTTTCTGCCGCAGATGACATTTGCCGAGGCAGAAGATATGCTTAACCGGCGGCGTAAACAGATGGACTATAAGACCTGTGAACAGTGGATGATCGGTCTTTTCAATAAAAAACTGGGGCTTGTACTTTTAAAACTGGCAGGCATTGAACCTGAGGCGAAGATATCCCAGGTTCCTGGGGATTCCTGGAACAGGCTGCTTAAGGAGATAAAAGCCCATGAGACAGAAGTAGCTGCCGTCAATTCCTTTGAACATGCCCAGGTATGCTGCGGCGGAGTGGACACGGCGGAGGTGACTCCAGAAACCATGGAGTCCAAAAAGGTGCCGGGACTTTACTTTGCCGGCGAGATCCTGGATGTAGACGGGATCTGCGGAGGTTACAACCTGCAGTGGGCATGGTCCAGCGGCGCCGTGGCCGGCAGATGTGCCTCCGGCAGCGGACAGCTGTCAGAAAGGAAATTTCTATGATCCGAATCAATCAGTTAAAGCTTCCGGTCACACACACGAAGGATGATATTCCGGACAAAATAGCAAAGACCTTAAATATCTCCCGGAGCCGTATCCGTTCCTGGAAGATTATAAAACAGTCCATAGATGCCAGAAAAAAGGAACAAATTCTGTTTATCTATACCATTGATGCGGAGGTTGAAAACCAGCAGCAGGTGTTAAAGAAAATAAAAAGCCCTCAGATCATGGCGGTAAAGGACACAGACTATGTGTTTCCGGCTCCTGGAGTTCTGCCGCTTTCGTCGCCTCCGGTGATTGCAGGAAGCGGACCGGCAGGGCTGTTTTGCGGTCTTATGCTGGCCCAGGCCGGGTATTGTCCGGTGATTCTGGAGCGGGGCCAGGATGTGGATTCCAGACAGGAGATGGTGAAACGATTCTGGCTGGAAGGAATTCTGGATGAACGCTCTAACGTACAGTTTGGAGAGGGAGGAGCCGGTACCTTTTCAGACGGTAAATTAAACACGTTGGTGAAGGATCCGAAGAACCGGAACAAAAAGGTTCTGGAAATCCTGGTGGAACATGGGGCGGATCCGAAGATCCTGTACATAAACAAACCCCACATCGGAACCGACGTGTTAAGCCCTATCGTTAAAAACATCAGGAATCACATCATAGACCTTGGGGGAAAGGTAATGTTTCACTCACAGGTTACGGATCTGATCCTGGATCACGGGCATCTTCAAGGCGTCGTGGTAAACGAAACCTGCCGGATTCCCACAGAGATTCTGATTCTTGCTGTGGGCCACAGTGCCAGGGATACTTTCTCCATGCTTCTGAAGAGGCAGGTGCCCATGAAGCCCAAACCCTTTGCCGTAGGCTTAAGAATCCAGCATCTACAGGCCATGATCAATGAATCCCAATATGGCCCGGACAGACAGTTTTCCAAAGGCCGCCTCTGGGAAATCCTGGGTCCGGCTTCCTACAAGACTACTTGGCAGACCGGTACGGGACGGGGAGTCTATTCCTTCTGTATGTGTCCGGGAGGTTATGTGGTGAACGCTTCTTCGGAGCCGGAAAGGCTGGCTGTCAACGGCATGAGCTATCATGACAGGGCCGGGAAAAATGCCAACAGCGCGTTGATCGTAACCGTAACTCCCCAGGATTTTCCGGGGGATTCGCCTTTAGCCGGAGTAGAATATCAAAAGAATCTGGAGCATCTGGCTTATCGGTACGGGCAGGGAAAGATCCCTGTCCAGCTATACGGCGATTTTAAACTGGGGCGGGACAGCAGTACCTGGGGGAAGGTAACCCCGGAGTTTAAAGGAGACGTTCGTTTTGCCAATTTAAGAGAGATGCTGCCGGATTATCTGTCGGAATCCATCATAGAAGGGGTAGATAACTTCGAGCATATGATTCACGGCTTTTCCGGATATGACAGCATTCTGGCCGGAGTGGAAAGCCGGACCTCCTCCCCCGTAAAAATCTGCCGGGATGACCGGTTTGAAAGTGAGGTCAAAGGAATCTTTCCCTGCGGAGAGGGAGCCGGGTATGCAGGAGGCATTACCTCCGCAGCTATGGACGGCATAAAGGTTGCGGAGGAAATAGGCAGAAGGTATCAAAACTTTACAAACATCCCCCTCTGATATATAATGAAACAGAACTACTTATTTGGAGAAAACAACATATGACAGGAATTTCAGAACGTAAAAATCTAAAATCTAAAAAACGTATTGTCATAAAGATCGGCTC
The DNA here is from genome assembly GCA_964460025.1 of uncultured Hungatella sp. GTDB lineage: Bacteria > Bacillota > Clostridia > Lachnospirales > Lachnospiraceae > UBA3402. Next base: position 10,371 of record CAYWRB010000005.1, on the reverse strand, counting down.
CTCTTCCCTCACTCACCAGGAGACCGGAGATTTAAATTTTCTTAAGATCGAGCGCTTAGTCCGGGTCATCAGTGATTTAAGAGGAAAGGGAAAAGAGATTGTCCTTGTGTCTTCCGGCGCCATTGCTGCAGGAAGGCAGGCCCTTCATTTCCAGGAAAAACCAAAGAGGCTGGCTCAGAAACAGGCCTTTGCCGCCGTTGGCCAGGCCAGGCTTATGATGGTCTATCAGAAACTGTTTGCAGAGTATAATCAGACGGCGGCCCAGGTCCTTTTGACCAAGGATACCATGGTAAACGATTCCTCCAGATACAATGCCAGGAATACCTTTGACGAACTGTTAAACTTAGGCGCCGTGCCTATTGTCAATGAGAATGATACGGTATCTACATCGGAGATTCCCCTGGTAGATAATTTCGGTGATAACGACCGTCTGTCCGCCATTGTGGCAGCTTTGATCGGGGCGGATCTCTTGATTCTTCTGTCTGATATTGACGGTTTGTATTCCGATGATCCCAGAACCAACGAAGACGCAAAATTTATCGGCCTGGTGCAGGAGATCACCCCCAAACTTCTTGCTATGGGAAAGGAAACCTCCGGCAGCAGTGTGGGAACCGGCGGCATGGCCGCCAAGCTGGCAGCAGCCAGGATCGCCACGGACAGCGGAACCGATATGGTGATTGCCAACGCACGGGATGTAAGTGTGATCCACCAGATCATAGACGGAGAAGAAAAGGGCACCTTGTTTATGGCTCACAACAATCTGGATTTTGATCTGATGCATTATCTGAATCATGAATATTAAAATTGGACCTGTGAACAAGTCTGAGAAAGGAAGGATTTGCTATGATTACCCCGGAAATGATCGATCGGATCAACACTCTGTACCATAAATCCCAGTCCGTAGGTCTGACAGACCAGGAAAAGGAGGAGCAGAGCAGCTTAAGAAAAGCCTATATTCAGGCCATCCGCACCAATATGCGGGCTAATCTGGACAACATATCCATCAGAGAAGAAGACGGAACCGTCACCGATCTGGGAAAGAAGTTTGGAAAGAGGGAATAAGAAAGGAGTTTCACCTATGCTGAAGCAAATCGGAGAACAGGCCAGAGGGGCAGCTCAGGCTTTAAATAATCTGGATTCCGCCCGGAAAAACCAGGGATTATGCAGCGCGGCAGACGCCATCCTGGAAGAGGCAGGCGCCATTCTTGCTGCCAATGAAGCGGATCTAAAAAATGCCAAGCAAAAAGGGATGCATCCGGGGCTTTTGGACCGGCTTATGCTGGATTCGGACAGGATTCAGGCCATGTCCCGCGGGCTGAGAGCCGTTGCCTCCCTGGAGGATCCGGTAGGAGAGGTCCTCTCGATGAAACCAAGACCCAACGGGCTCTTAATCGGACAGAAGCGGGTTCCCATAGGGGTCATAGGAATCATCTACGAGGCACGTCCCAATGTGACGGCGGACGCCTTCGGCCTCTGTTTTAAGGCGGGAAACGCCGTGATCTTGAAGGGCGGCAGTGATGCCCTGGAATCCAATAAAGCCATTGTAAAAGCCATCCAGAATGGTCTTTTGTCGGCCGGGCTTCCCTGTGAGGCGGTTCAGCTGATCCAGGATACGGATCGCGAGACCACCAGGGAACTGATGCGGATGAATCAGTATGTGGATGTGCTGATCCCCAGGGGAGGAGCCGGCCTGATCCGTTCCGTGGTAGAGAACAGCACGGTTCCTGTCATCGAGACAGGCACAGGCAACTGTCACATTTTTGTGGATGAATCGGCGGACTTTACCATGGCTCTGGACATTATTTTCAATGCCAAGACCCAGCGTATCGGTGTGTGCAATGCCTGCGAGTCCTTGGTAGTCCACAAAAAGATTGCGGAGGAATTTCTTCCCCTTTTAAAGAAAAGGCTGGATGAGAAACAGGTGGAGATCCGGGCGGATGAAGAAGCCTGCGCCATAGTGCCGGAGTTTCTTCCTGCTTCGGAGGAAGACTGGGGAAGAGAATATTTAGACTATATTGTGTCCCTGAAGCTGGTTGACTCTGTGGATGAGGCCATAAAGCATATTAACCGGTACAATACCAAACATTCGGAAGCCATCATTACTTCGGATTATTCCAATGCCCAGAAGTTTTTGGAGCAGGTGGATGCGGCGGCCGTTTATGTCAATGCCTCTACCCGGTTTACCGATGGCTTTGAATTCGGTTTTGGCGGGGAGATCGGCATCAGCACTCAGAAGCTTCATGCCAGAGGACCTATGGGCCTTAAAGAGCTGACTACTACCAAATATATTATTTACGGCAATGGGCAGGTGCGCTCATGACCTGTTATCTGGCGCCTATGGAGGGTGTAACCGGAAGGATTTTCAGAAATGCCTATCATGCCGTTTTCCCTGCCATGGACAAATATTTTGCTCCTTTTATCACCCCCAATGAAAATGGGCGTCTAAGCCCCAGGGATGAGAAAGAACTGAATATGGACAATAACCGGGGACTTTTTGTGGTTCCCCAGATCTTGACCAATCAGGCCCACGGATTCATCCGCACGGCAAGGACTTTAAAGGAAATGGGATACCGGGAGGTAAATCTAAATCTGGGCTGCCCCTCCGGTACCGTGGTGTCCAAGAGAAGAGGAGCCGGTTTTCTTGCTTATCCGGAAGAACTTGACCGGTTTCTTGATGAGATTTTTTCGAAATTGGATATGGAGATTTCCGTGAAGACAAGAATCGGAAAAGAGCGGGAGGAAGAGTTTGAAAAACTGCTGGAAATCTACAACCAATATCCTTTAAAGGAGTTGATTATTCATCCAAGAGTCCAGACGGATTATTACAAAAACACGCCTCGCATGGCTGCTTTTCGCGAAGGTTTTTTACACAGCAGGAGTCCGGTGTGCTATAATGGAGACATCTTTATGACCTCTGATTACGACAGGCTGACAGAAGAGTACCCTTCTCTTAATCGGATCATGCTGGGTAGAGGAATCGCGGCCAATCCAGGGCTTTTATATGAAATTCGAACCAGGGAGCCGGTGTCCGGACAGAAAATCCGAGAGTTTCATCATCGGCTGTATCATGGATATCAAGATCTTCTTCTGCCGGTCTCCGGGGAACGGGTGGTTCTTTTTAAAATGAAAGAGATCTGGAGTTATATGATTTCCGGTTTTCCGGACAGTAAGAGGTGGGAGAAGAAGATAAAAAAAGCCGTCTCATTAAAAGCCTATGAGGAGGCGGTCTCTTCCCTGTTTCAGGAAGAAACAAGCTGCGTTTGAGCGCAGCCCAATGCGAAAGGAGATACCATATGCAGTTATATCCGGCAATTGATTTAAAAGGCGGCAGATGCGTCCGCTTAACCCAGGGGCTTTTCGACAATGTAACCGTTTATTCCGACACCCCTGCCGGGACGGCTTCCCTGTGGGAATCCAAGGGGGCCTCTTACCTTCATCTGGTGGATTTGGACGGTGCGCAGACCGGGAGATCGGTCAATGAATCTGCCATACGTTCCATTATCGAGAGGGTGTCCATTCCCGTGCAGGTAGGCGGAGGAATCCGTACGCTGGAAGCGGCTCAGAACCTTTTAAGGATAGGGGCAGCCCGGGTGATTGTGGGAACCAAGGCCGTGGAACGTCCGGGATTCGTCCGGGAGCTGATCGAGAATTTCGGAGCGGAAAGAGTGGTAGCAGGCATCGATGCCAAGGACGGTATGGCTGCAATAGAAGGGTGGGAGATGGTAAGCCATATATCGGCTTCCCGCCTGTGTATGCAGATGAAGGAATACGGTATCCGCCACGTGGTATATACCGATATATCCAGGGACGGCATGCTGGCCGGGCCCAATATTCAGGCTACAAAAAAACTGATGGATGAGACAGGACTGGATATCATCGCTTCCGGAGGCGTTTCCTCTATGGAGGACCTGCAGAACCTGTACCGTCAGGGAATCCAGGGAGTCATTATCGGAAAGGCACTGTATGAGAACCGAATCGATCTGGCGGAGGCCATAGAATATTTCGGATAAGGGGGACATAATATGATGAAAAAGAAGCTGATTCCCAGTTTTGGATGGGTCGCCGGGCAGGGGACAAAGGATCGTGAACTTGTGGATTTATGCCGTTTCCATTGTGACAACGGGGCGGATGAACTGCTGGTCCGCGATTTGTCGGACAACGATACGGACCACGAGAGAACCATCCGCCTGATCAAGGAAACTGCCCGGGCTGTGGATATTCCCGTTATCACCGGAGGACGGGTTAAACGGCTGGAGGACGTGAAGAAATATCTGTATGCCGGGGCCAAGGCTGTGTTTTTGGATGTGTCCGATGAAGAGAACGTAGACCTGATAAAAGAGGCTTCCAGCAGGTTCGGAACCGAAAAAATCTATGCCTATCTTCCGGATATCTCTTATATAAACCGGGTGGAGGAATATGTTCAGCTGGGAGCATCCATGCTGATTCTGGACATTCCTCTGTGGGAGGAGGAACTGCTTTTTAAGATTTCGTCGCTGACAGTGCCCTTTTTCATTTTCTGCCATGACAGCATCTCTATGATGGCACAGTGGCTGAAGCTTCCGGGGGCGGCCGGAGTACTGATCGAGAAGACGGGTGAGGAGGATGAGACGGCGGAGTCTGCAAAAAACCGGGAGGATGGAACGAAGGAAGGCCAAGTTCCGGGAGAGACCTGTATAACATGGAAACAGGAACTGAAAAAACAGGGAATCCCGGTAGAATGCCTGGAAAGCACCGTGGAATGGAGCCAGTTCAAGCTTGGCAGCGACGGGCTCGTGCCGGTGATTGTTCAGGATTATAAGACAGATCAGGTACTTATGCTGGCCTATATGAATGAGGACGCATTCCGTCATACCCTTGATACGGGAAAGATGACGTATTTCAGCAGAAGCAGGCAGAAGCTGTGGCAAAAGGGCAAGACTTCCGGCCACTTCCAGTATGTAAAATCCTTGTCCCTGGACTGTGACAAGGATACGATCCTGGCAAAGGTAAATCAAATCGGCGCTGCCTGCCACACAGGCTCCCGCTCCTGTTTTTTCACAACTCTGGCCCAGAAGGAGTGCAGGGAAAGCAATCCTTTAAAGGTATTTGAGGAAGTATTTGCCGTTATCAGTGACCGAAAGGAACATCCCAAGGAAGGTTCCTATACCAATTATCTGTTTGACAAGGGACTTGACAAGATCCTTAAGAAGCTGGGAGAAGAAGCCACGGAGATTGTCATTGCCGCAAAGAACCCGGATCCGGAGGAGATCAAATACGAAATCTCCGATTTCCTGTATCACATGATGGTACTTATGGCCCAGAAGGGAATCGGATGGGAGGAGATCACCGAAGAACTGGCAAACCGATGACCCTGGCAGGTGCCCCAAAGGGGCGCGTGCCCTTACCGCAACCCTGGCAGGTGCCCCGAAGGGGCGCGTGCCCTTACCGCAACCTTGGCAGGTGCCCCGAAGGGGCGCGTGCCCTTTACTTAGAAAAGGAGAAGAATATGATAGAATCATCCGTAGTAGAGCGGTTTTTAAGATATGTGAAAATTGATACCCAGTCTGAGCCAGATGTGGAGGAGATGCCCAGCACCAGGAAGCAGTTTCAGTTGGCTAACCTTCTGGCAGACGAATTGAGAGACATGGGAGCGGAACATGTCAGTGTGGACAGCCATGCCTATGTGTTTGCCGAGATTAAGGCTACCACGAAGAAGAAGGTTCCCGTGGTAGGATTTATTGCCCATATGGACACCTCGCCGGCCTGCTCCGGAAAAGGGGTGAATCCGGTGATCATAAAGGATTACGATGGGAAAGATATTTTGATGAACAAGGAAAGCCATGAGACCATGAAGGCTGCCGACTATCCGGAACTTCTTCGTTACAAAGGCCAGGATCTGATCACTACGGACGGGACTACTTTGCTGGGGGCCGATGACAAGGCCGGTGTGGCCGAGATTATGGCTCTCTGTGAGTATCTTTTAAGCCATCCTGAGATTCCTCACGGAACCATCAAGGTAGGTTTTACTCCGGACGAGGAGGTAGGTAAGGGAGCCAGCCTTTTTGACGTAAAGGGCTTTGGAGCCGATGTGGCTTACACCGTAGATGGCGGCTCTCTGGGAGAACTGGAGTATGAGAACTTCAACGCAGCCTCTGCCGTGGTCACGGTCCACGGCTTCAGCATCCACACAGGAAGTGCCAAAGGAAGAATGAAGAATGCTATCCTCATGGCCATGGAATTTCAGGCCATGCTTCCCGTATTCGAGAATCCTGCGTGTACGGAAGGGTATGAGGGATTTTTCCATCTGAACAATATATACGGTGACGTGGAGAACACCACTTTGAACTATATTATCCGCGATCATGACAGGAATAAATTCCAGGAAAAGAAGGACTATATCCAAAATGTGGCGGATTATCTCAATAAGAAGTATGGCCAGGGAAGCTTTGAGCTGAAGCTTAAGGACAGTTATTTCAATATGAAGGAGAAGATTGAACCCCATTACTATCTGATCGATATTGCCATGGAAGCCATGAAAGATGCAGGAGTAGAGCCCTCCATAGAGCCTATCCGCGGAGGCACCGACGGGGCCAGACTTTCCTATATGGGGCTTCCCTGTCCCAATCTGTGTACCGGAGGTCACAATTACCATGGACGATATGAATTTATCCCGATTTCATCCATGGAAAAAGTTGTGGAGATTCTGTATCATATTGTGAGACGATTTGAAGAGAGGTAGATGGTTTTCAACCAGAAAAATTCTTTTTTGGATATGCATGGCCGTTTTTCTCTGTTCGGTTCTGTATGGAGCTTTTGAGGTATATCCATATATCAGAGAGAGGCGTGTGAATCATCAGCTGACAGAACAGGTGAGAAAGGCGCGGACAGAAGCCGGTTCTTCAGGCGGAAGTTCACAGCCCAGGTTCCAGGAAGCAGGGGCCGGCTCTGCAGGCGGAAGTTCACAGGCTTCCATGCCGGAAACCGGGAACGTCGCTTCCCTTCCTGCTGCCGGTGTAAGGCAGCCTCTTCCACAGTATGCCTGGCTTTATGAGCAGAATCCTGATTTCTTTGGCTGGCTCCGGATAGACGGGACGAACATCGATTACCCAGTCGTCTATACCCCGAAGGAACCGGAATATTACCTTCACCGCGATTTTTACGGGAACTTCTCTGGTAGCGGCTGTCTGTTTCTTGGAGACGGATATGTGGAACAGGGCGGCAATACCATAATCTACGGTCATCACATGAGGGATGGCTCCATGTTTGCCGGACTGCTTTCCTACGCCGTCCAGGAGTTTGCCCGTGACCATTCGGTCATTTATTTTGACACCCTTTATGAAGAGGGAGTCTATGAGACAGCGGCCGCCTTTTACTGCAGTATCGAGGAAGACGACCAGGCTTTTCCGTATTATGCCTACCCGGATTTGACCCAGGAAGACGTTTTTTACGATTACGTAAACCGCATCATAGCTGAGAGCGTGATAGATACCGGTGTGGAATTTTGTTTTGGAGATGAACTTCTTCTGCTTTCCACATGCAGCTATCACAAGGACAACGGCCGTTTTGTCGTTGTGGCAAGGAAAGTGAAAGGGACCGGAAGATGAAAGGAGTAGTAAGACATGTCAGTTCTCACCAGAACGGAAGAAGCGCTTTTGGAGTATTATCTGGCGGTTCAGAGCAAGGACTATATTGATGAATCGGATATCCAACGCCTGTTAGATGCCTGCCGTCAGGCCTTTCAGGTAGATGCCGTGTATATCGCCGAGGTGCATGTGAACCGGAAAAGCCTGGTGTATACCTACGGAAGTTTTTCTGACAGTAAATATGATTTTCTGGGAGAGAGCCGGAGGATTTCTCCGGAAGAACGGGGCAGCCTGGCCCAGATGTACGACCAGGAATACCTGTGTCAGAGCTGCCCCTATGAAGAAGAGCAGCAGCCGGAAAAAAGCTTTCTTCACTATGGAATCATCCGCGACGGAAACTATGACGGAAGAATCGGAGTCTTAGATCACCTTCCGGGCAGGCAGTGGACGCCGGAAGAGAGGCAGGCACTGCTGAAACTGGGCCGGGTGCTGCGCCGGGTTCTTTACATAGAACGAGATCACAAGGTAAACGAGGCGGACCAGAAAGCCTTAGACAGCCAGACCTACGTGCTGGAAGCCATTTTTTCCACTACGGACTGCGGAATGATGCGCCATACCGTAGACGGAAGCAAAATTATCAGCATCAACCAGGCGGCGTTAAATATACTGGGGTATGACAGCCAGGAACAGATGATGGCAGACGGCTTCAACCTGATCGCCGATTCTGTCCTTGAGGAGGATAAGCCCAAGCTGAAGGAATGCATCCGGAATTTAAAGGAGGCCGGCGACAGCGCCAATATCGATTATCGGGTTCTCCATAAAGACGGCAAGATCATAAACGTCATCGGCAGGATTAAACTGATGAAGGAAAATGACAGCCTGTTTTATCAGCGTTTTCTCTTTGACTATACGGATCAGAAGAACCAGGAGAAGGAGGAAAAGATACGCCAGTTTGAACTGATCTATGCCTTAAGCGCCGATTTTCTCTCCGTATATCTGGCAGACCTGGATACGGATCAGGCGGTGTCCGTCTGGAATAATATAGAGGAAGAGTCCCCAGAAAAGAAAGAGCATCTGGACTTTTCGGAGACCTTCTGCTTTTCTGACGGAATCCGGTATCTCCTTCAGCATATTGTCTACAAGCCGGACAGAGATGCGGTACGGCAGGCCCTTTCCTTTTCCAAGATCTCGAAAGAGCTGTCAAAGAAGAATGCCTTTTACGTAAACTATAGAAAAAAGACCGGAGACAACCTTGAATACTATCAGCTGAAGATTGTGCGTACCGGCACATGGAACGAGTCCCGGCGGATCGTTGTGGGACGCCGCTGCATTGATGATGAGATCCGTCATGAGATGGCTCAGAAAAAGAAGATGGAGGAATCCTACGAGATCATCTCCGGGCTAAGCAGCGATTACAATTTCATAGCCCTTATCAATCCAATGACCGGGAAGCTGTCCGTACATAAAACGGGGGACAGATCCACCGAGGCAATTATCGCCTTGTCTCTCAATGAGTATTATTACGATGCCATTTCCGCCTACACCCGTTTTGTCCATGAGGAGGACCGAAAAATGTGGGTGGCGGCTACCAGACTGGAACATATTTTAGAGCAGCTGAAGCATAGAAAGATTTATAATGTGAACATCCGCAACAATTCCCGGGATAAGACGGACTACATCCAGTTTAGCTTTATCAGAGTTTCCGGGAAAAATGACCAGGCCCAGCTGGTTTTAGCCAAGCGGGTGATTACGGAGACTGTGAAAAGAGAGATTGAACAGCGCAGGCTTCTTGAGGATGCTCTGGTGCAGGCGGAGCGGGCCAATGCGGCCAAAAGTACGTTTCTCTCCAACATGTCCCATGATATCCGCACGCCGATGAATGCTATTATTGGCTTTACGACTCTTGCCTCCAAGCATATTGACAATAAGGTGCGGGTAGATGAGTACCTGAAGAAAATCATGTCTTCCAGTAGCCACCTGTTAAACTTAATCAACGATATTTTGGACATGAGCCGGATAGAAAGCGGAAAGATTGTCCTGGAGGAAAAGCCTTGCAACCTTTCCGATATCCTCTCTGAACTGAAAAATATTCTTCAGGCGGATGTGGCAGCTAAAAATTTATCTCTCCATATGGATGCTTCCGGCGTGGTCAACCAGGATTTTCTCTGTGACAGGCTGCGTCTCAACCAGATTTTTTTAAACCTGCTGAGCAATGCCATCAAGTTTACGGAGCCGGGAGGGAGTATCACCGTCAAAATTGTGGAGAAGCCGGGCAGCGAGCCGGGGTATGCCGGCTATGAACTGTATGTGGAGGACACCGGCATCGGCATGAGCCAGGAATTCCTGAAGCATATTTTTGAACCCTTTGAGCGGGAGAGGACTTCTACCATAAGCGGAATCCAGGGCACCGGGCTGGGAATGTCCATTACCAAAAAGATCGTGGACATGATGAACGGGACGATCCAGGTAGACAGCAGACAGGGAGAAGGAACCCGTTTTAAGGTATGTCTGTCCTTCCTGCTTCAGAACTTTGTCCCTTCAAGAGACGAGAAGAAAGAAAACGTTCGGAAGAAAGAGGAATACACCTATAACCAGAGGATTCTGCTGGTAGAAGACAACGAACTGAACCGTGAGATTGCCGTGGAACTTTTAAGTGAAGTGGGATTTGACATTGAGACGGCGGAGAATGGGAAGGATGCCGTAGAAATGGTTGAAAGATCCCGGCCGGGATATTATGAGCTGATCTTGATGGATGTACAGATGCCGGTGATGAACGGGTATGCCGCAGCAACAGCCATCCGGAGTTTGG
>CAYWRB010000004.1:0-29122 GCA_964460025.1 uncultured Hungatella sp. | reverse complement strand
CTGGTACTGGGATGTGTATTGAAGGCTGTTGACAAGCATGCAGATTTGCTGCGGGAGTCTGCCTCTGATGTGGGCAATGACCACCGGCTGGGAGCCAATGAGGCGCCGCCTGCCATTATCTCGATCTTCTTGGGAGAGCAGCTGGAGGATGTGATCAACCAGCTGTGCAGCACAGGCGAGGCTACACACTCCAAGAAAGGTGGAAAGCTGCTGACCGGCGTGGCCACCCTGCCGGATCTTGACAAAGATGCTACGGACCGGAACCGTACATCACCTTTTGCCTTTACAGGCAATAAATTCGAATTCCGTATGGTAGGCTCCTCCGACTCCATTGCTCCGCCAAACGTCGTTCTCAATACCATTGTGGCCGAGGCATTCAAAGAAGCTGCGGATGAACTGGAAAAAGCTGAGGACTTTGATACCGCAGTCCACGATATGATTAAAGAATTGCTGTCCTCCCACAGAAGAATCATCTTCAACGGAAACGGATATTCTGATGCATGGGTGGAAGAGGCCGAGAAGAGAGGTCTTCCCAACATCCGCTCCATGGTAGATGCCATCCCGGCTCTGACTACCGATAAGGCAGTAAAGCTGTATGAGGAGTTTGGCGTGTTTACCAAGGCAGAGCTGGAGTCCCGGGCGGAAGTAGAATATGAGGCCTATGCCAAGGCCATCAATATTGAGGCCAGAACTATGATCGATATGGCCAGCAAGCAGATTATCCCGGCTGTCATCAAATATACCACAGGGCTGGCAGAATCTCTGGGAGCGGTTAAAGCCGCATGTCCGGAGGCAGACACCAGCGTACAGACGGAGCTTTTGATAGAGACCTCCGCACTGTTATCAGACATGAAGGTCGCTCTGGCTGCCCTGACAGATATTACGGAAGAATGTCTGGCCATCTCCGATGCCTGTGCCTGTGCTCATGCATACCATGATAAAGTGGTTCCGGCGATGAATGCTCTCCGCGCACCGGCAGATAAGCTGGAGATGATCGTAGACAAGGAACTGTGGCCGTTCCCAAGCTATGGGGATTTGATTTTTGAAGTATAGTTTAATGTTGACTAGGAAAAGAATGGCGAAAAAGAGCGTAACATAAGAAAAGTGAAACGTATTGACAGGTCTGTGGGGATATTCCCACCCGGATATTCTGTGAAAGGCAGAACATTGCGGTGGGAAGACTCTTCACAGACCTGACCGCCCTCTTCCTTTATTTCCGCGAGCAACGAGCCAAGTGGGCATGCTTGCATGCACATTTGGCGACTGCCGCGAGGGTCAAAAACCCCGCTGCTCTGCAGCGTTGCAAGCTTGATGCCCCGTTGCTTACAGCGGGGTTTTTGACTCCGGATAGATCAGCCTCTTCTCGTCAATGGAATCCAAAACCTCTTTCAGATACTTGTCGGCCAGATACTTGGCCATTCCCAGATTCATATCCAGATAATTGCCGCAGTCCTTTGCCGCAGCTCCAGGAACATCCCCCTCAAAATCTCTGATAAAACAGAACATTTCTTTCATAAGAGGAACAATCTCCAAAGAAGTATGATCTCCTGTCAGCAAAAGATAAAATCCTGTACGGCATCCCATAGGTCCGAAATACAGCACCTGATCTTTGTATACCGGATGGTTGCGCAGAAACGTAGCCCCCAAATGTTCAATCGTATGAACCTCAGCCGTATTCATCACGGGTTCAAAGTTGGGGCGTGTCATACGGATGTCAAAGGTAGTGACAGTTGTGTCTCCCGCCTGATCCTTTCGCGATACATAGATCCCTGGCAGAAGCCTTAAATGGTCAATGGTGAAGCTCGTAATCTTTTCCATAATAATTCTATCCCTTTCTTAATTGTATGTGAAATTATAGTCCTTTCCTAAAAGTATACAGGAAAATATCCTGAAAGACAATATCAAACCTGACTTTCATGTTTTCCCTCCCCCCTGCATAGATATGAAAGGAAAAACAAAAGGACGTCTGCCATGAAAGAATGGTATCAATGCACAGGAAAGGAAGTCTTAGATGATCTGCAGGTAACGGATGCCGGCCTGACAGACAGCCAGGTAACGGAACGGAGACGAACATTCGGGGGGAATCAGCTGATTGAATCAAAAAAGTATCCTGCCTGGAAAGTTTTCCTAAAACAGTTCCAGGATCTATTGGTACTGATTTTAATCGGAGCCGCTGTGATATCCATGGTGACAGACAACATGGAGAGCACCGTTGTGATCTTTGCTGTCATCACCTTAAATGCCGTGTTAGGTACGGTGCAGCACCAAAAAGCTCAAAAGTCCCTGGAAGGTTTGAAGGCCCTGTCCGCACCTATGGCCCTGGTGCTGAGGAATGGAAAAAAGACCCAGATACCTTCAGGAGAGGTAGTGCCTGGGGATATTCTGTATCTGGAAGCAGGAGATCTGGTGGTGGCCGACGGCCGCATTTTGGAAAGTACATCCCTATATATAAATGAAAGCTCCCTTACCGGAGAATCTGCGGCAGTGAATAAGACAGAAAAGCCGGTTCAAAGGACCGTACCCTTAGCTGACCGCAGCAGTATGGTGTATTCAGGTTCTCTGGTCACCTCCGGAAAAGGGACGGTTATCGTTACGGCTACCGGTATGGAGACAGAATTGGGAAAGATTGCCTCCATGATGAACAACACAAGAGAGAAGAAAACACCTCTGCAGGTCAGTCTGGATCAATTCAGCAGCCGTCTGGCGGCAGCGATTATGGTAATATGCCTGATCGTATTCCTATTAAGCCTGTATCGAAAAATGCCGGTTCTGGACTCCCTGATGTTTGCGGTGGCCCTGGCAGTGGCAGCCATTCCGGAGGCTCTTGGGTCCATAGTGACCATTGTCCAGGCTATGGGAACCCAGAAGATGGCCAGGGAACAGGCGATTATCAAAGATCTGAAGGCAGTAGAAAGCCTTGGCTGTGTGTCCGTAATCTGTACGGACAAAACAGGAACCCTGACCCAGAACCGGATGAGCGTTGAGCTGGTATGCATAGACGGAGAAATCATGGAGTGGCAGCAGTTAAGGGCCAAAACTCCGGAACACAGGCGTTTTCTGGAGGCGTGTGCCCTGGTCAATGATGCGGTAACAGAAGAAGATGAGAAAGAACAAAGCGGAGAGAGCCGTGGGACAGGGATCGGAGATGCTACGGAAGTAGCTTTGACAGAGTTTATCTGTGAGAGGGGGCTTTCCCCTTCCGAAATCCGAAATCGCTATCCCAGGCTCAGGGAGATCCCCTTTGACTCGGACAGGAAGATGATGAGTACGGTTCACAGGGCCGGCTGGACAGGAAGCTGGAAAGGAATGGATGCAGGGGAGGAGAAAGCGGACAGAATCCTGTTAACCAAAGGCGCTGTCGATGTGCTTCTGGACAGATGTAAGAAAATTGTGGATAAGGGGAGCATACGCCCCATAACCTCCCAGGATCGAAAACGAATTATGGAACAGAATCAGATCTGCTCCCGGAAAGGCTTAAGGGTTCTGGCCGTTACCTTTCGTCCCATAGGAAGAGAAGAAGGGCTTTTGCCTCCTGAAAAATTGGAACGAAATTATGTATTTCTTGGAATGGCTGCCATGATGGATCCTCCAAGGCCGGAAACCACAAAGGCGGTTGAGGATGCGAAAAGGGCCGGGATCCTTCCTGTCATGATTACCGGAGACCACAAGACCACTGCCATGGCTATTGCAGAGCAGGTAGGAATTCGCACGCCGGATCAGAAGGCAGTGACAGGTGCGGAATTAAACGAAATGAAGGAAGAAGAACTGGAGAAGAATCTGGAACAGATTACGGTATATGCCAGAGTATCTCCGGAACACAAACTGCGGATAGTCCGGGCCTGGCAGAAAAAGGGAAATATCGTAGCAATGACAGGCGATGGTGTGAACGATGCCCCAGCCTTAAAACAGGCGGATATCGGTATCGCTATGGGAAAAAACGGTACGGAAGTGTCTAAGGATGCGTCTGCTATGATACTGGCAGATGACAATTTTGCTACGATCATCAAAGCAGTAGCCAATGGACGCAACGTATACAGAAACATCAAAAACGCCATCGGATTTCTTCTGTCCGGCAATATGGCCGGGATCTTCTGTGTCTTGTATACCACGATTATGGCATTGCCGGTTCCCTTTGCACCGGTACATTTGTTGTTTATCAATCTGCTGACAGACTCTCTTCCGGCCATTGCCATCGGCATGGAGCCGCCGGTTAAGGGACTTTTGAAGGTGCCTCCCAGGAATCCCAGGAAGGGAATCCTGACTCCTGGTTTTATAAGCGAGGTTATGGTTCAGGGGGCATTGATCGCTGTCTGTACCATGAAGGCATATCTCATAGGGCTGGCAGGAAGTCCGGAACTGGCCAGCACCATGGCTTTTTCTACCCTGACACTTGCAAGGCTGTTTCACGGCTTTAACTGCAGAAGCGCCCAGCCTCTATTTAAGATAGGAATCTTCAGCAATCTGTATACGATCATGGCATTTGAAGCAGGCGTCCTGCTGTTGGCAGCAGTGCTTTTTGTCCCCAATCTGCAGATCCTGTTTTCAGCGGCGGATTTAAGCAGGTGGCAGCTGATATGCGTGTGCTCTCTGGCGTTTATTCCTTCGGTTATCATCCAGACAGGAAAATTTCTGCGGTATGTTTTTGCTTGCCTTTGGCGAAAAGAACGATTATAATAAGAATTGTAAATACAGAAATGCTACAGGCTGCAAATTGGCAAAAAACAGGTTGGAGGCAGAGGACATTATGAAAATTGTCACATTTGAGGTAGAAAGAAAGCAGAAGCTTGGGATTTTAAATGCAGACGGACAGTGGATCTATCCGCTGGAGTGTTTCGGCATGGAGTACCGGGCGATGCGGGATGCCATTGAGGAGATCAGTGAATCAGAGATTCAGTTTTTAAATCACATGGCAGGAAAGGATCCATATGAGGTGCCGGGAGCAGCCAGAATAGGGGAAGTGAAGCTGTTGGCTCCGATTTTAAGGCCCAAACAGGATGTGATTTGCCTGGGAGTCAACTATATGGCCCATGCGGAGGAATCCGCCAGGTATAAAAAGGAGGCCTTTCATGGAGAGCGGCCCCATGCAGTCTATTTTTCTAAACGGGTTAATTATGCAACCGGGGACAAAGATCTGATTCCAAGGCATGCAAATCTGGTGGAGCGTCTGGACTATGAGGTAGAGCTGGCAGTGATCATCGGAAAGGACGCATTTCATGTGGCAAAAGAGGATGCAAGAGACTACATATTTGGATATACGATCATCAATGATGTCAGCGCCAGGGACGTGCAGAACCTTCATGGCCAGTGGTATTTCGGAAAGAGTCTGGATGGATTTTTCCCTATGGGTCCCTGTATCGTGTCGGCAGATGAGATTGCTTATCCTCCAAAGCTTCCTATCCGCTCTTATGTAAATGGAGAATTGCGTCAAAACAGCAATACGGAGCTTTTGATTTTTGATATTGATCATATTATCAGTGAACTGTCAAAAGGTATGACCCTGCGGGCAGGAACCATTATCGCTACGGGGACACCGGCAGGGGCAGGACTGGGATTTGACCCGCCGAAGTTTTTGAAAGCCGGAGATGAGGTAGTCTGCGAGATTGAGGGGATCGGAAGGCTTACCAACACGGTAGCAGAGGATTGAAGGCAGCAGTAAAGCCAAGGTCCGATCCGCTGCATATAAAGGGAAAAAGGAGAACAGGATTTGATAGAAAAGACAGAGGGAACATTCTGGGAAAAAAGCGATCAGCAGCTGGAGAACGGATTTCATGTCAAATTCGTTACTATGAGACATAATTCGCCCTTTCATTGGCACCGGGCCATGGAACTTCTGTTTATTCTCAACGGAAAAGCCACTGTCACCATGGAAGGGAAACGGTATCGCTTAAAACCTCTTGAAGTGATGGTTATGGATTCCGCACAGGTACATGATACGGTCTACGCCATGCCTCAGACCATGGGAGTATGCATTCATATTTCCAAAAATTATATGAGACGGTATCTGGCGGACATTGAATTGATGCGATTCCAATGCAGCTTAAATACCCTTCTTCCCTCTCAAAAAGAGTCTTACACCAGGCTGTGTGAGCTGATAAAGGAGCTTACCATCCTGTATTTTAGACAGACTCCCAGCTATCAGCTGAGAAGCAAGGCTCTGGTGCTTCAGATTCTTGCGGAGCTGGTGGAGCATTTTAGCAGCAACGTGTCAGAGAACCTTTCCGTATCCGGACTTCATAAATTAACCCAGATGGAGCAGATCAGTCAGTTTGTGGAAGAGCATCACAGAGAGAAGATTACCTTGCAGGACGGGGCCGACGAGTTAGGACTAAATAAGGATTATTTTTGCCGGTTTTTCAAAGAAAATATGGGAGTATCCTTTATCCAGTACGTAAATCAGGTCAGAATCAACCATATTTATCAGGATCTTCTCTACACAGACGGAAGCATTCTGGAGATTATGGAACACCACGGGTTCTATAATCAAAAACTGTTTTACCGGATGTTTAAAGATATTTATGATTGTACGCCGGTGAAATTGAGGCAAAGTGCGGCAGATAACCCTTATCTGTAAATGGACATGCCGCAAAAAAGGGAGCATCGCACGAAATATCAATGCGCTGCTCCCCTTTTTAAAATATGATTTTTAAACATTTGCATAGTAGTCGCCGCCATTCATTATAATGATAGCAGCGTCACAGTACTCGCTGTTCCTCAACACGAATTTTTTAATAGAATTTAAAACATGTAACATAATCAAATCCTCCTTTTTTAACATAATGCACGCACCCCTCTGAGGCGCCTGCCAGGTTGTGGTTTTCTTTGTCTTTCGACAGTTATTATGATACCAGTTTTAGGAAGAGGAAAATAGGTGCGATTTTTACTTGTTTTTTGGCAATATTGACTTTTTGAAGGCGGAAGATTAGAATGAGTATATGGATTACGGTATGTTATGGGAGGGTTATATGAATCTTGTATATGCGTCAAATGATCATTACGCCAGGCATCTGGCAGTGTCTATGGTTTCCGTGTTTGATCAAAATCAGGAGGCAGATCAAATCACGATTTATGTGATTTCCATAGGTTTGTCAGCAGACAGCAGACAGCGGCTGGGAGAGATTGCAGATCGGTATAAAAGAAAGCTTCAGTTTGTGGAATTGAATGACATAAGAGAGCGGTTTGATTACGATATTGACACAAGAGGGTTTGACATCAGCGCTATGGGACGTCTTTTCATAGGACAGCTGCTGCCGGCGGAGATGGAGCGAGTACTTTACCTGGACTGCGATACGGTGGTTGTCAGGTCTCTGGAAAAACTGTGGAAGATGGATTTAAAAGGACACACAGTGGGAGCAGTCATGGAACCGACCATATATGAAGCGGTAAAGAAAGATATTAAATTGGGAAAGAAGACACCATATTTTAATTCAGGCGTCCTTCTGATCGATCTGGCGCGCTGGAGAAGTTCCCAGGCGGAAAAGAGGATTTTGGATTTCTACAGGGAAAAAGAAGGACGGCTGTTTGCCTGCGATCAGGATGCCATCAACGGAGCTCTGAAAGGAGAGATTGTTTCCATTCCGCCGAAGTATAATTTTTTCCCTAATTACCGATATTTCTCTTATGAGAATCTGGTCCGGCATTCACCGTCTTATGGAGCCGTGACCAAGGAAATGTTTGTGAAAGCCAAGAAACATCCGGCAATCATTCATTTTATGGGAGATGAGCGGCCTTGGATTGCAGGAAATCTCAATCATTATCATAAAGCCTATGACAGATATCTGGCTATGACGCCATGGGCAGGAACTCCAAAAGAAAAAGGAAAAGAGCTGTATATGGTACTGTACCATCTTATGGATTACGCCACCGTGCTGTGGCCGGAGTTAAGGTGGATCATAAGCCGAAAGTTTGGCATGAAGATGATTGACAGGCGCAAGAAGCCAGACGGAGAAGGGAGAATGGTTCAATGAAGGCAGTTTGTGTAATCTTAAACTATAATGATGCGGAGACAGTAAGAAAACTGATTCAAAAGGTCCGTGGCTATAGTTGCCTGGAGCATATCATCATTGTGGACAATGCATCAACGGATAATTCCTGGGAGCGGCTTCTGATGCTGCAGGACAAGAAGGTATCTGTGATTCGTGCCGGAGACAACGGAGGATACGGCGCGGGAAATAACCTGGGAGTTCGCTACGGAATGAAAAAGTATGGTGCAGATTATGCACTTCTATGCAATCCGGATGTGATGTTTTCGGAGGAATGCATCTGCCAGATGCTGAAGATTTTCCAAAACCATGAAGACGTAGGGATTGTAACGGCAAAAATGGCGGATTCCACATATAAAAATTTGCAGAACGGATGGCCTCTCAGGTGCTTCCTGGGAGAACTTCTGGCTATGGGACCTGTCTGCAGAAGACTTTTTCGAAGTGTTATAAATTATCCCGCTTCCTATTTTCGTGGGAAAAAAGCCGTATATGTGGACGTAGTTCACGGTTCCATGCTTATGGTGAACACAAAAGCTTTTAAGGAGTCCGGAGGGTATGACGAGAGAATCTTTCTGTATCAGGAAGAGGCAGTATTGGCAAGGCGCATGAAAGGGGCCGGGTATCGGACTGTGCTGGTTCTGAAGGAGGAATATCAGCATGAACACGGAGCCAGTATTAGCAAGTCTGTGAAAAATGTGCTGTCAAGACAGAAGATGCGGGAAGACAGCGTGATGTATTATTTCAGGCATTATCTTCATATTAATCGAGGGAAGGCCATGATTGCGAAGGTATGGTTTGGATTGATTCGGGGGGAGATCATTGCGGGGGAGATGATAAAGAAACTTAGTTAAGAGTTGCGTGCGTAATGAAATCGTGTGAGGTCCGCTCTGAGAGGAAGTTGTGTTGCTTTCTCCCGGGCACGCTCGCGCTACGCTCTTCACGTAGCGCGAGCGTGCCCAGGAGAAAACAATATCACGCCCTCTCCGGGCGGACCTTTCACAATTTCCTTATGCATGAAACTCTTAACAAAATCACATTCTGTCCTCTTAATTTTCCCGAAGAACTTCCCTCAAAGCCCCAGCTAAACGGTTATCATCCTCCTGGTTGCGAACCGCAATGCGGACAAACTGCCCTTTTTCGACAGGAATTTTAGCACTCAGATCTTTAATAAACAGGTTATAATGGTTCAACAGCAGTGTAGTTAAACGAGAAGCAGTTACATTGCCAGTCAATTCTGCCATCACGAAATTAGCCTGGGAGGGAAAAACGTTAAGACAGGGGATCTCCTCTAAAATCTGTAGAAACCGCCTGCGTTCATTCCGCACCATTTCCAGGGAAGCTTCATAATTTTTGTGGTACTTCTGTTCAATCTGCATGAAAAATTCACCAAAGGAATTGATGTTCCAGATTGCCACGTCTTTTTTCAGCTTACTGATGAGAGCCCCATCGCCGCTGGCTGCTATACCCAGCCGTAAACCGGGGATTCCGTAGGACTTGGAGATGCTTTTCACCACCACAAGGTGAGGATTGGCATCCAGAAGAGATTCGTCCAAAAGCGTGGCACCTGGTTCGGAACAAAAGTCAATAAAGGATTCATCAATAATCAATTGAATATGGCTTGTCTCGGCCCATTGAATCAGCCTGTCCATATCCTGTCTGGGAATATAATTGCCAGTAGGATTGTCAGGGTTGACCATCACCAGAGTATCCACCTTGTGGCGATCGAAAAATTCGATGATATCCTGGGCAGAATAGGAATATCCCTCCCGATCAGAGACAAACGCCGTGACCCTGTCAGGAGAACAGCGGTGGGAATATTCCTCAAAAGTGGGACGGATGATTCCTAGTTGACCGGTCAGATGTTCCAGGAGGGCTTTGATCAGCTCTGCGGCTCCGTTGCCAACCACAATCTGCTCACTGCGCAGGGAAAAATTTCTGGCAGCCAAAAGGGAATTGACATACATGCCGGATGGATACTGGCATACCAGAGCATCAAAATTGGCTTTCATTTCCTCCATCATCTTTTCAGGCGGGTAATAGCAGTTTACCAGATAACAGAAATCCAGCATTTTCGGATAGCGCCAGTAGCCGCCAAATCGCTTTTGGATCAACCGGGTTTTCTCTTCCTCCGGAGCAAACATGGATTCCGCAATGTCCAAATCCTGGATGTCATCAATCTCATACCATCTCTGGCCTTCGTCCAGGCGTTTCCCTTGGATAATGGAATCATCCAGGGCTACAAGAACTTTTAACACCTGCTCATAGTACTCGTTATTTCCAAGGGCCTTGGTGTAAGCCTCCAGGAAAGGAACATAGTGGGTCTGAGAAAAATTTTTGCCGAATTTGTAGATATTTACGGTTTTATAGTAATCTGCGGATTCTGTGAAATGGAATCGGTTTCCTGGGATCACGGCTTCGATATGGTCATCTTTGGACAGACGGACACAGGTGCCGTCCATCCAGGATTCATATTTAGCCACCAGGGCAAGGCTGTCTCTGGGATCCTCAGTCAGACAGCTTAAAACAGAATCTTCAAATATAATATCCGATTCCAGAAGCAGGGTATCCTCCATCAATAAATACTCTTTCGCCAGAGCCAGGGAATAAATGTTGTTGGTCTTATCATAGACCGGATTATCGATAAAAACCACAGGGGTTTTAAGGCATAGGCCGTTAATATGTTCTTTCAGCTTTGCTCCCTCATACCCTGTGACAATAACGATTCTGGACAGGTTATGCTGCTCCAGCTGTGCAAGAGTCCGGTTAATAAGGGGAATCCCGTTTACTTTTACCATACACTTTGTATTATTTTGAGTAAGCTGTTTTAAGCGCTTCCCCATACCTGCTGCTAGTATAATTGCCTGCATTTCAATCTCCTTCTCTCAAATAAACATAGGAACACTCCATGCCTTGCTTAAAGCGCCGCTATGGAGAAAAAACATTACCCGGTAGGCAGGTACCGGCTGCTTTTTCCCAGCTTCTTTTTCAGAAAACCTCTCAGCACATCCACATAAATCTGCCTTCGATACCGTCTTTCATCCCTTCGGCTTCCCAACATAAGAAAAAAGCTGTCTATGAAAATATGAGCCGTATGATTCAGCCAAATATAGATCACGAAGATAACTGGATGGGAGGAATATCTCCGTCCGATGTCAATGGAATTTCGGAATCCATAATAGTGTTTCCAACAGACGGGAACCGCCTGGGCGGTTGAAGCCTTGTGATCCAGGACCGCGTCATTCACGTTTAAAATACGGGTGTATTTTCTGAAACGGAGACAATACTCCGTATCGTCGAACCAGATAAAATAATCTGCTCTGGGAAGCCCGATTTTCCTGACCAGGGAGGTTTTGATGCACAGGCCGCAAAAAGTACTGATATCATATTCAAAGGTATCCCCTTCATATTCCGCGTTCTCCACAGGCTTTAGAAACATCAGACAGGAATTCCCTACCCGGCGGCGGTGAAGCCCGTCGATGCTGCCATCTGTCTTGACCGTGCCGGAACAGGCAAGATATTTGGTGCCTTCTACGGAACGGGCCAGTTTCTCCATATAAGTGCTCTCGATCATGGCGTCATCATCAATGATGAGAAACCATTCACAGGAAGTCTCCAGGATTTTTTTGAACCCAAAAGCAAATCCCCCGGCCCCGCCTAAATTATTTTTCAGATGAAAAACTTTCAGCTTAGGCTGCTGCCTGGCCAGGTTGTCCAAATATTCTCTTGAACCGTCCGTACTGTGATTGTCCACCACGACAATCTGCGAGAATGGCAATGTCTGATTCAGGACATGGTCCAGGCATTGGGCTAACAACGTTTTTCGATTATATGTTACGATTACCACACCAAATTCCAAGTTTCATCCTTTCCCCCTGCCGGGCCATGGAAAAACAATCACAAATTTACCCCATTATAGTCTATTTGCGAGGGGATGTCAATTTTGGGTAAAAAGTATTGATTTTTTACAAAATTCCATATACACTTGTTACTAACTTTTGAAAACAGGACGGCTCTGCAAATAATGACTACATCTCCCAGTATCCGTAAAAACTATATATACAACTTAACGTATCAGATCCTGACCCTGCTGACCCCTTTTATCACCACTCCCTATATCTCCCGTGTAATCGGTCCGGACGGTACCGGAGTCCAGAGCTATACCAGCTCCGTTGCCCAGTATTTTGCCATTGCTGCCGCTTTGGGAACCGCATCCTACGGCCAGCGTGAGATTGCCAGGCACAGGGATGATGATGAAATGCGCAGCAGGCTTTTTTGGGAGATTGAGATTCTCTGTGCCGTCACCACATCCATATGTCTGGCAGTATGGGGAGGGGTTATCCTGTTTTCCAAACAATACGGTTCTTTCTATCTGGTGCTGACCATGAACCTTTTGGCAGTCGCGTTTGACATCTCCTGGTTTTTCGGCGGCCTTGAACAGTATGGCAGGATTGTCACAAGAAATATAATGATTAAGCTTACCAGCATTGTATGCCTGTTCGTATTTATAAAGAGCAGAGAGGACCTGCTCCTCTATGTGGCCCTCTTAGCCGGAACCACTCTTTTAGGCAATCTGTCCATGTGGGGCGGTCTGAAACGTTTTCTCATAAGGATTGATATCTCTGACCTTAGAATAAAAAGACATCTGAAGGAAACCATTGTATATTTTATTCCTACCATAGCCACTTCCGTCTATACGGTTCTGGATAAGACCATGCTGGGGTGGTTTACAGGAAATGACAAGACTCAGAACGGATATTATGAATACGCCACAGGGATTGTGAACATGGGGAAGATATTGATTGTGTCCTTCAATACGGTGATGTCTTCTCGGATGTCTTACTTGTTTGCAGAGAAGAGGTCACAGGAGATACGCCATATGATCGAGGCTTCCCTGGACTTCGTAATGCTGATAGGAGTGCCGGTTGCCATAGGGATGGCAGGGATCGGCTCCTGCTTTATTCCATGGTTTTTGGGAGATGCATACCGACCGGTGGTTTCCTTATTGTATGTATGCTGCCCCTTGGTGTTGATTGTAGGCTTAAGCGACTGTATGGGAAGCCAGATCCTTACGCCGGGAGGAAAACGGGCTCAGAGCGGGAAAGTGATTGTAGCCGGAGCCGTGGTCAACGGATTTCTCAATATGCTGATGATTCCAAGATTTCAGTCTCAAGGCGCGGCCATAGCTTCCGTTATCGCGGAACTGTTCATAACCGGAGCATATTTGCGGCTGTGCCGCAGTTATATAAGCCTTTCCATGATATGGAGATCCGGGTGGAGACGACTGGCGGCAGCCGTGGTGATGCTGTTTGGCGTGATATGGCTGGGAGAACAGATGGGGGAAGGCCCGATGACGACGTTTATTCAGATCGGTGTGGGAGCAGTTGTTTACTTTGTGCTTTTATTTTTGATGAGAGATCAATTTTTGGTGAGACGATTATGGAAGAAATGAAATTTTATGAGAAGGAAACACGATGTGGTTATGAGGTAACGGAGAAAACAAAACGGGTATGGGCTGTTCAGCTTGAGATGCTGGATGAGGTGGAACGCATCTGTAAAAAGTATCATATCAGATATTTTGCCGACAGCGGTACTCTCATAGGTGCAGTCAGGCATAAAGGATATATTCCGTGGGATGACGATATTGACCTGGTGATGATGCGGGAGGATTACAACCGATTTATTGGTGCTGCGTCAAGGGAAGTGAAAGAGCCGCTGTTTCTTCAGACCGTATATACGGAGAAAAACTATTTAAAGGGACACATACAGATACGTAACAGCAATACCACCGGCTACAATGCGGAGGACAGAAAGGCAGGGTATCACTGCGGTATTTTTATTGACATATTTCCTTTGGACGGTGTGCCGGAAGCAGGATGGAAACAGAGGTGGTGGAGGTTACAGGTAAGAACGGCATGGAAGGTCCTGTATACCTGGTACCGGTTTGGCTATTATTCCAATGCTACCCTCTTTGGCAGAGTCCTCTACGGTGTAGGCAGGATACTGAAGATTCCGATTCCCAAGGCTTTTAGGTGGTACGAAAAGCTGTGTGCCAAGTATTCCGGGAGAAAAACTGCCTATGTGTGCGATACGGTATTTATTGCCGATTGGGAGAAAAATCTGTGGGAGAGAAAATGGTTTGAAGAAGCTGTTATGATGCCTTTTGAGAACAGGACAATTCCGGTGCCCAGGGGATATGACGGGAGACTGAGGGCAGAATATGGGGATTATTTAAAGCCGGTCCAGGCACCAGCCTGTCATGGAGAACTGGTCCTGGATCCGGATATTTCATATAAAGAGTTTATAGCCCGTTCTCGGGTACACTGTCATCCGTCGGATCCCAAGTCTGCTCACTGGGAATGATAACTTTCAGCGCCGGACGATCATATGGACCGGGAACCGGTGAGTTGTACACGGTGACAGAGGTTCCTAAAGCGCAGTGATCATAGATCCACTTACAATCTGCCGTAGTGAAACGAATACATCCGTGAGAGCGGCTGATACCCAGATAGTTGTAGGTAGAAGAATACAAGGTATGCGGGTCAGGCCGTTCATAGATAGCAGAGTGCATTAAAATAGGAAGTCCTGAACCAAGCCGGGTCAGATATTGACAGTATTCCCCG
The DNA here is from genome assembly GCA_964460025.1 of uncultured Hungatella sp. GTDB lineage: Bacteria > Bacillota > Clostridia > Lachnospirales > Lachnospiraceae > UBA3402. The sequence continues at coordinate 14,523 of CAYWRB010000004.1, read as the reverse complement.
GTAACCATCAGCCTCCAGCGATATTTCTCCGGGGTTCTGAAAGTTCCTATAGGGGTGTCGTCTCCGGTGGAACACAGGAAGGTCTTATAGGGGATGATAAATCCGTTGCCTTCATCCTGAATATAGACGGTGGTGCAGTTCATCTGCTTATTGATACGGATCTCAAAGGGACCGGGGTGATTCAGATACGGTTCCAGATCCGTAACCAATTTGCCGTCACCTAAAAAGTAATATTTATAGCCGTCTATGTACTGCCAGTCCACTACGGCAGTGCCGTTTACAAAATAGTAGCGGTCTCTGTCATTCCATACCCATCCGGTGTACGGCTGTCCGGTTCCGCTGTAATAAGTGGGAAGGACTCCTGAAAAATCAATGCCTTCCTGAGCGGGAGCGACTACGGCATTGCCAGTGTTAAACATGGACGTGTCGCCGCCTACCCTGGCTACGAGAATCGCCCGCAAACCGGTAATATAGGCACCTGTAGCCATGGTGCCGCTGGTAGCGCCGTTGGATGCCCATCCGCAGGTGGTGCCGTCAGACAATACGGCGGAATAGTAAACACTGTAAGCATCAGCAATCTGTCCGTTTAAACGAATCTGAACGGCCTCGATGGGGATACCGGCAGCCCACGAAGTATGGTCTCCGTTGAGAGCCCAGTTGGTCCAGCCGGTGCTGCTTGAATAAGTACGATAAAGCACATCACCCCGCAAGCCGTTTACGGAATAGATACAAAGGGATAAAGCGCCGCTTCCTCCAACCTGCAGAAGAGATCCGTCGGAGACTGCCGGAGACCAGCTCATGGTCTCAGGATCCAACAGCTGAATCTGAACTGGGGAAGTGGGGGTTATGCCAGAGACCGGCGTTTGAGCAGGAACTTGCTCATCCTGAGCAGGAGTTTGTTCTTCCTGACCAGGCTGGACGTTTTCCTGACCCTCCGCAGGAGTATTTCCCGGATCGCCAGGACCGCCCGGATCGGCAAAGGCAGGAAATATGCTTCCCGTAACTAAAACAAAGGTCAGCAAAACCAATGTTAAATGATGTATGAATTTGTGCATGGTAAATACCTCCTGAAAATGAAAATAGCCATGAATCATAATTTACCATATTTGCAAGGAAAATGCTATATCCAATTTACATTTTTTGTCTGTTATTGTAAAATCGTAATAAAAATAATATTTATCCGTAAGAAATATGGGAATATTTAGTGGAGAAAGAGTGGTACAATAGGATGCGTATACGATGGAGGCAGTGATGGGAAAAGTTCTGGCGATCATACCCGCATTTAATGAAGAACAGAATATTGAGACGGTAGTGGAGGGGGTATGCCGGCAGCATCCCAGACCGGATTATGTGGTTGTAAACGACGGCTCAACGGACCGGACGGCAGATATCTGCCGGGAGAAAGGGTATCACCTCCTTAACCTGCCTGTAAATTTAGGATTGGCAGGCTGTTTTCAGGCAGGAATGAAGTATGCATATGCAAAGGGCTACCAGTACGTAGTCCAATTTGACGGAGACGGACAGCACAGGCCGGAGTATATCGAAGCCATGAGGCAGAAGATGGAGGAAGGGTACGACCTGGTTATCGGCAGCCGCTTCCTTGACGGCCAGAAAGATTTTTCCATGAGGATGATTGGCAGTAGAATGATTACCGCGGCCATCAGGCTGACTACAGGCGTGACACTGACGGATCCCACCTCAGGAATGAGAATGTTCAACCAGGAGATGATCAAAGAGTTTGCCCTTAATCTGAACTATGGTCCGGAACCGGATACGGTCTCCTACCTTTTAAAACAGGGAGCCAGGGTGGCGGAGATTCCTGTGGTTATCGGAGAACGGACAGGCGGAGAAAGCTATCTGAAACCCGGCATAGCAGCAGGATATATGGTCAGAATGCTGATTTCCATCTTTCTGATCCAAAATTTTAGAAAGAGGAAACGGTAGTATGAGGACAGGCCAAAATCAGGAGCGGCAGAACATTGTTTGGAATATGATTGGAAGTTTCTGCTACGCCTTTGCCAGTATGGTACTTTCCTTTCTTGTTCTCAGGATTGTCGGAAAAGAGCAGGGAGGTATCTTTTCCTTTGGGTTCAGCACCTTTGGCCAGCAGATGTTCCTCCTGGCCTATTTCGGAATCCGCCCCTTTCAGATTACGGATGGAGCCAATGCCTTTCGATTTGGGGATTATCTCCATCACAGGCAGATAACCTGTGTATTGGCACTGGCAGCAGGGGCCGGGTATCTGTTTTTCAGCGGATATAGCACGGGGAAGGCGGTGATTCTCTTTCTCCTGGTGTGTTATAAAGTCATTGACGGCTATGCCGATGTGTATGAGTCGGAGTTTCAGAGAAACGGAAATCTTCATCTGACAGGCAAGTCCAACACATTCCGTACTCTGCTGACCGTAGGTACATTCCTGACGGTCCTGATTTTGTGGAAACATTTAACGGCAGCTTGTGTGGCAGCAGTGGCTGCCCAGATAGGAGGAGTTGTCCTTTTTGACCGGAGAGTAATAAAAAGACTTTCCGGAATCGACTATGGCTGGAGTAAAGACAGGCTCCGGCAGCTGACTGTTGAGACATTTCTCTTATTTGTCTCCGTATTTTTGGATTTCTATATATTTTCATCGGCCAAATATGCCATTGATGCCTGTTTGGATGATGTGGCATCCGGGTATTTTAATGTTATCTTTATGCCTACGTCCATGATCAATCTGGCCGCAGGTTTTGTGATCCGGCCGGTGTTAACCCACCTTACGGAGGACTGGAATAGAAAGAGAATGCAGCCGTTTACGGCGCTGCTTTTGAAAATCTCAGGAATCATCGCCGGATTAAGCTTGCTGGCAGTAGCGCTGGCGTGGGGACTGGGAAAACCTGTGCTGGGGATTTTGGAGCGCATATTAGGATCCGCTTACGACGGAAGCCTGACGGTCTATCACACCTCTTTTGTGCTGATTGTTCTGGGGGGAAGCTTTTATGCTTTTTTGAACCTGTACTACTATGTGCTGGTGATTATCAGGCAGCAGAACGTGATTTTTGGAATTTATCTTGTATTGACGATGTCAGCAGCATGGCTGGCACCCAGGCTGGTATCCTCCTATGGGATTCCGGGCGCAGCCTGGGCATACGTAAGTCTGATGGCGGTTATGGCAGTTGGATTTGTGGCCGGAGCTTGGATACTGACAATCCGGGCCGGGGCCGGTAAGCAATAAAGAGAAGGGAACACACATGGATATGGTTAGATTAAAAGGGAAGGAGCGTCCTGCGGTAGATGTAATCATTCCCGTATATAAGCCGGATAAAAAGTTCAGTCGTCAGCTTCAGATGCTGAATAAGCAGACGTATCCCATTGGCAAAATCATCGTCATGAATACGGAACGATCCTATTGGAATGAAAAAGGCTATGGGGGTATACCGGGACTGGAGGTTTACCATGTCTCCAAGGCGGACTATGACCATGGAAGAACAAGGAATGAGGGGGCATCTCACTCAAAAGCCCATATTATGATTTTTATGACAGATGACGCGGTGCCTGCCGATGAATATATGGTAGAAAGACTGGTGAAGGCTTTCGAGAATCAGGGAGCGGACGGGGAAGAAACCGCTGTGGTCTATGGCAGGCAGCTTCCGGCAAAGGACTGCAGACAGATCGAGAGGATTAACAGGGAGTTTAATTATCCCGGAGAAAGCAGGATAAAGACCAGGAAAGATTTGAAATCTCTGGGGATCAAGACTTATTTTGCCTCCAATGCCTGCTGCGCTTACCGAAGAGATATTTTCTTAAAGCAAGGCGGGTTTATTGACCGGACGATTTTTAATGAAGACATGATCTATGCGGCAGGAGTCATACAGGCCGGCTATGCTGTTGTGTATGAAGCCGGTGCCAGGGTGATACATTCCCACAACTTATCGGCAGTGCAGCAGTTTCGCCGCAACTTTGACCTGGCAGTTTCTCAGGCCGACCATCCGGAGGTATTTGAGGGAATCCCGTCCGAGGGAGAAGGGATCCGGATGGTGAGGCAGACCGCCGGGAAATTAGTGAAGGCCGGCCGCCTGTGGCTTTTGCCGTCTCTGGTTTTTGGCAGCGGCTGTAAGTATCTGGGATATCTGATGGGAAAAAATTACAGGCATCTGCCTGTGTGGCTGGTGAGGCGGTGTACCTCCAATTTAGAGTATTGGAATAAGAAAGAGAGGGAACTGCTATGATGACGGTAACCCTGAGGCTTGCCTTGATCCTGGTATCTGTGGGGACGCTGTTTTTGATGATGCGGAAGATTCGTCAGTCCAAATTGCAGATTGAGAATGCCATTTTCTGGATTATACTGGCTCTGGTTTTGGTGGTGTTCAGTATCTTTCCGTCCGTGGCAGATTTTGCATCGCACTTGGTGGGAATCTATGCTACGACGAATTTCCTGTTTGTATTTGCAATTTTTATTTTGATCGTGAAGGTATTTTACATGACAATCCATATTTCGCAGCTGGAGACAAAGATAAAGGAATTGGCACAACAGATGGCGCTGATGGAGAAATTAAAGGAAGAGATGAAGGCTGCCGACGGTATATCGGGAGGTGGGCATGAAGAGACTCGTTAGATCCTGGCTGCCTGTCTGGATCGTCATGGCCCTGCTGGCGCTGGTGCATCTGAAAGATGTGAGTTTTGGAGTGGCAGCTACGGGAGACCATTGGCTGGTCAGGTGGTATCTGATCCTGGTGCTGGTGATCTTCTTGGGGACAGCAATTTTAGGAATCCTGTTTTTACATTTGCCAGGGCAAAGAAAGTGGAAGATGGAACAGATATATCCGGCTGCAGGGCTCTTTTTGGGAATCCTGTATCTGCTGGTCCTGCCGCCCCTGTCTGCGCCCGATGAAATCAGCCACTATGTAGGCGCTTATCAACTGTCCAACCGTATGATGGGAAAACCGGCGGCAGATGAATATGGGAAGGCGCTGCTGCGGGGCATAGACTGGTTTCTGGAAGATGTCTATGGAGACTACCAGTATGAAAAAGGTGAGGGCGGAGTCTGGAAAATCACAGGAGTTCAAGGGGAAAAGAAAGGCGGGACGGTTTTAGGACAGGAACTTAGGGAAGAGACTTACCGGATGATTTACAAAACCGTACTGAAAGGAGAAAAAACACCTCAGGAGGAGGACTTTGACCAGAGGGGGATCGCCAATGCATACAAGGAGACGGTGACAAGCAGTCATCAGTCCGTGGTGACTACACCTGTGGCCTATCTTCCCCAAGCCCTGGGCATCTCCTTGGCCAGGATCCTTCATCTAAACAGCATATGGCTGGCATATATGGGCCGCCTTTTTAATCTGTTGTTTTTTGTGGCAATAACCACATTGGCTATGAGGCGCCTGCCTTTTGGAAAAGAGGTTTTATTCGGTACTGCCATTCTGCCTATGACGCTCCATCTTTCCGCATCCTTTTCCTATGATGTGATGATTATGGGATGCTTCTTTTATTTTACGGCAGTCTGCCTTGATCTGGCATATGGAAAAGAGAAGGTAGGAGGAAAAGACGTGGTGGTTTTGGCCCTATTGATGGCAGCGGCGGGGCCCTGTAAGATGATATACGGAGTGCTTATGGGCCTGTGTCTTTTGATTCCGGTAAAGAAGTTTGGCGGCTGGAAGAAGTGGCTGCTGGCTGCAGTAATCGTGGCAGGTGCCTGGGTAGCAGCCATGATAGTGATTAACAGCAGGCTGATCGCCGATTTTGCTACGGCGTCAGATCAGGTGGTAGGATGGGCAGATGAGGAGGGATACAGCTTTGCCTTCCTTCTCCACAATCCGGGAAAAATATTCAAGATGTTTTACCAGACCATTCTTTGGCAGACGGAGACCTATCATTTGACGATGATAGGAGCCTATCTGGGAAATATAGATCAAGGGCTGGATGTGCCCTATGTTCTGGTTGTTTTCTTTACCTTTGGTCTGATGGCATTGGCCTTAAGAAAGCCTGGAGAAAGCCTGACGATTACAGGAGGACAAAGAGTCTGGATCTTTGTGGTCTGCGGAGCCTGCGTGGCGGCGGCTTTTGGTTCCATGCTTTTGGCCTGGACCCCTGTCAGCAGCCGCGTCATAAGCGGAGTCCAGGGAAGATATTTCCTTCCGTTTCTTCCTGTTTTTCTGATGGCCTGCAAAAATGACTGGTTAATTTTGACAAAGGATAGAAACCGTAGTATATTGTATCTGATGCTCTGCGCCAACGGATATGTGCTTTACAGATTGTTTGGCCTGGTATGCATGAGAACGTAAGGAGATATGGCAAAGCCTGTGCAGAATGGAGGAAAAATGGGAAAGATCAAGGTGACATCCTGTGGGATGGAAGGACTTTATGTGATTGAGCCTACGGTGTTTTATGATGAACGTGGATATTTTGTGGAAACTTATAATCAGAATGACTTTAAGGAAGAAGGACTGGACATGGTGTTTGTTCAGGACAACCAGTCTATGTCCGTAAAAGGAGTCCTTAGAGGCCTTCATTACCAGAAGCAGTATCCTCAGGGAAAGCTGGTGCGGGTGGTAAGGGGAGCCGTTTTCGACGTGGCAGTTGATCTGCGGACTCATTCGGAAACTTACGGCAAATGGTTCGGCGTGGAATTGTCTGCAGAAAATAAAAAGCAGTTTTATATTCCGCAAGGTTTTGCCCATGGATTCCTGGTATTGTCGGATGAGGCGGAATTTGCATACAAATGTACGGACTTCTATCATCCGGGAGATGAAGGAGGCCTGATCTGGAATGACCCGGACATCGGAGTTTTGTGGCCGGTGGAGGAGGGGATGAACCTTATCATCTCGGAAAAGGATAAAAAATGGGGCGGACTGAAGGATACGTTTCGGTTTTAGATACCTGGGTGATCAGGGGCTTGGAGGAAAATAACGAATATGAATTATCTGATATCGCTGGGGAAGGATATCATAAAGAAGAGACGGCTGATTCTGGACTTGGCCAAGGCGGATTTTAGAAAGAGGTTTGTAGGCTCCTATTTTGGGGTGGTCTGGATGTTTGTTCAGCCGGTGGTAACGGTTGCAATCTACTATTTTGTGTTTGGACTGGGATTTCGCAACGCCACTCCCATTGAGGGAGTACCCTTTGTGCTGTGGCTGGTATCCGGTATTGTTCCATGGTTCTTTTTCAGCGAGGCGTTAAATGCGGGAACCAACTGCCTGCAGGAGTACAGTTATCTGGTAAAAAAGGTAGTTTTCCGGGTAGAGATCCTGCCTATGATCAAGATGATTTCCTGCCTTATTGTCCATATGATTTTTGTTTTGATTATGTTAGGCCTTTATCTGTGCTTTGGATGGATGCCAAGGCTGTGTTGGATTCAGATTGTTTACTATACCACGGCGGTGTCCGTATTTTCCATAGCTCTTATTTACTTTACAAGCGCCGTCCAGGTGTTTTTCAAAGACATGGCGCAGATCGTAAATATCTGCCTGCAGTTCGGCATGTGGCTGACCCCGATTATGTGGCAGGAAGAGCAGTTTGCAGGAAGGTCTTTTTACCCGGTACTCTGCAGGATTATCAAGCTGAATCCCATGTATTACATTGCAGCCGGGTATCGCGACAGTATGATCATGGGGAACTGGTTTTGGGAACGCCCTACCCTGACCTTGTATTTCTGGGGAATGACTGCGGCACTGTTACTGATAGGGCTGAAAGTATTTAAGAGACTGCGGCCACATTTTTCGGATGTGCTGTAAAGGATAGTAAGGAAATAATATGGAGAATGCAATTACCGTAACGGATGTTTCGAAAATCTATAAATTATATGACAAGCCCATTGACAGGCTTAAGGAAGCGCTGAACCCCTTTCACAAAGAATACCATAAGAAGTTTTATGCGCTGAACAACCTGTCTTTCCAGGTGAAAAAGGGGGAGACCGTAGGGATTATCGGAACCAACGGTTCCGGAAAGTCTACGATTTTGAAGATTATCACCGGCGTGTTGTCGCCTACCACCGGGGAGGTAAAGGTGGAGGGGGTGATATCCGCCCTTTTGGAACTGGGGGCCGGATTCAATTCGGATTACACCGGTATTGAGAATATCTATATGAACGGCACCATGATGGGATTTTCCAGAAAACAGATGGATGCCAAATTGCAGGATATTCTGGATTTTGCGGATATCGGAGATTTTGTGTACCAGCCGGTGAAGACTTATTCCAGCGGGATGTTCGTCCGTCTGGCATTTGCTCTGGCTATCAATGTGGAGCCGGAGATCCTGATTGTGGATGAGGCGCTGTCTGTGGGGGACGTATTTTTCCAGTCCAAATGTTACCGCCGCATGGAGGAGATCCGTAAAAGCGGCACCACAATCCTGATGGTAACCCATGATATGGGAAGCATTATCAAGTACTGTGACAAGGTGGTTCTTCTGAATAAGGGGAATTTTGTGGCGGAAGGCGCTCCGGGCCATATGGTGGATTTATATAAGAAGATTCTGGCCAACCAGATGGATGCGCTTGAGAAAGAACTGACAGAGATGAATGATTTTTCCGGTGAGAAGGAAAAGAAAAGCTCGAAAGAACAGGGGAAGCTGATGAAAGACAGCCTGACCATCAATGCCAGCCGGACGGAGTACGGAGACGGCAGGGCGGAGATCTATGACCTGGGCCTGTTTGACCAGAGAGGCAATCTGACCAACCTCCTTTTAAAGGGGGAAGAGTTTACCATAAAAGAGAAGATACGGTTTGCTGCTGATATTCAGACACCTATTTTTACGTACACCATCAAGGACAAAAAAGGTATGGACTTAAGCGGAACCAACACCATGTTTGAGGGGACAGACATCAAGCCGGTGAAGGCCGGCGACGAGTATGAGGTAAGCTTTACCCAGAAGATGACCCTGCAGGGGGGAGAGTATCTGCTGTCCATGAGCTGTACAGGATTTGAGCAGGGGGAGCATGTGGTGTATCACAGGCTTTATGATGTGGCCAATATTACCGTGATCTCCAATAAGAACACGGTGGGAGTCTATGATATGGAACCTAAGGTGGAGGCAGTGAAGACAGAGGCTTAAACAGGCGGGCTATAAGAGGCAGCCAAACTTTAAATGGGTGGCTCATACGGCTGGGAAACAGGAGGCCAACAGCCGGCAGGCCCGGGAAAAGCAGGAGTGCAGGAATGAGTGAAATTAGCACAGAATTGTTAGAGATTCTTAAGACCTATGGAGGCGACAGGAAGCAGGCTTTGAGGGAGAATCCCAGATTGGAATATCTGTATGCTCTCTCGGACCAGAGAGAGAATCTGATGGAATGGTATCCCTTCCGTCCGGACGGAAGGCTGCTTCAGGTTGGCTCAGATTATGGCGCCCTCACCGGAGTGTACAGCAAAAAGACAGCCTCGGTGGATGTTCTGGATGAATCTGAGGAGGATCTGAAGGTAAACTGGCTCCGCCATGTGCAGATAGAGGGAAGACAGAATATCAATTACTATACGGGGGATATTGAGGCTTATCTTGATTCCATGTGCCAGGAGGGATATGATTATATCGTATTTGCAGGCTCCCTGAAAGAGGATGGCAGTAGGCAGATACAGGCTGCCAGACGGCTTTTGAAGCCTCAGGGACAACTGATCATAGCGGTTTGCAATCCCTTCGGAATGAAATATTGGGCCGGGGCCAGTAAAGACCGGTTCAGTTTTTCCAAAAACCAGCTGGAGAAGCTGCTGTCTGGCGATGATGGGAAGGGACAGCTTAAATTTTATTATCCCATGCCGGACTATAAGCTTCCGGTGACGATTTATTCGGACCAATATCTTCCGGCCAAAGGGGATTTGACAGATACCATAACCGCTTACGATTACCCCAGATATCTGCTGATGGATGTGGGTGCTTCCTATGATGCGGTCTGTGAGGACGGACAGTTTGACAGATTTGCCAACTCTTTTTTGGCGGTGTGGACAAAGGACAAAGAGGATACCGGGGGAGAGATTACAAAGAAAGCCAGGGAAGGTGACAGAGAAAATCCCTGGGAGATTCAGTATGTGAAATACAACCGGACCCGCCGGGAGTGTTTCCAGATAAAGACCGTCATAAAAGGTGACGGAAGGAAGCGGCTGGTAGAAAAATCAGCACTTAATATGGAAGGAACTCCCCATATCTGGTCCCTGGGCACCAGCTATACCTCTCTTGGCATGCAGCACACGGAAGTAAAATTTGTGAAGCCTGCCATGAGCGAGGACCGCTGCATGGTAGAATTTCCCTATGTGGTGGGAAAGACCTGGGCACAGAAGCTGGGGGAGGAGATTGAAGAAGGAAAAGCGCCGGTAAGGACCATTCAAAAAGCCATGGACCAGGTGCTGGAGGTGAAGAAAACCGCCAGAATTCGTTTTGGCGTGACCCCGGAATTTTTGGAGGTCTTTGGAAACGGAGGAGACGGCAGACCTTCCCGGACGGCTAAAGAATTTCAGGACTTGTTTGAAGGCCAGGACTGTCTGGAGATCTCCAACATTGACGCCCTGTTTGAGAATATTCTTCTGACAGAGACCGGCATGTACTGTCTGGACTATGAATGGGTGTTCCCTTTTCCCATCCCCGTAAGATTTATTCAGTACCGGATCCTGTTTTATTTTTACAGACAGTACCACAGTATCATCACGGCCTGTTCCTCTGTGGAGGACTGGCTTTTCAAATTTGATATTACGGAACAAGAGCAGCAGGTATTCGGGGAGATGGAAATTTCCTTCCAGCAGTACGTACACGGTGAGAACCAACAGATTTTTCTGGAAAACTATCTGGTGAAAACGAAAAATGCCAGGGATCTGGCCAAAGTGGACGGGGAACTGGAGCGGACCAGGGAACGTCTGGAGCAGATCAAGCTGCAGCTAAAGGAAAAGGATGCGGCTATCCGGAAGATGACGGAAGTACAGCGGCTGACCAACAATCATGTGACCAATCTGGAGATCATGATAAAGGATCTGCGCCACGAGGTGGAAGAAGAGGGCAAGACTCTGTCCTACTTAAACCGCCATGAGGCTCTGATTTTTAAAATCCGCAGGAAATTGGGAGAGAAGTTTAATGAGAAATATCCCAAGGGATCGGTGAAGAGGAAAAAATTGTCTTATCTGAAAGAGTATTTTCTCCATCCGATCCGCTCGTTAAAGCTGTATACCTCCGAGGAAGGCAAGAACTTAAAGGACGGAGATTTTGCAATCGGAAGCCAATATAAGGAACACGGAAAGCTGAAGTTTCCATATGTGGAACAGCCCCTGGTATCCATTATAATCCCGGTGTACAACCAGATTCACTATACGTATGCCTGTCTTTTGTCTATCCTGGAATACACCAAAGACGTACCCTATGAGGTGATCATTGCGGATGATGTGTCAACGGATGCGACAGAGCATTTAGAGCGTTATGCAGAGGGGCTGGTGATCTGCCGGGGCGACACCAACCAGGGATTTCTCAAAAACTGCAACCATGGGGCCCAGTCTGCCAGAGGCCGTTATCTGATGTTCTTAAACAATGACACCCAGGTGACGGAAGGGTGGCTGTCCTCTCTGGTGAATTTGATGGAATCGGATGGTTCCATCGGCATGACAGGCTCTAAGCTGGTGTACCCGGACGGCAGACTACAGGAGGCCGGCGGTATCATCTGGAGCGACGGTTCCGGGTGGAACTATGGCCGTCTGGACAATCCGGATAAGCCGGAATACAACTACGTAAAGGATGTGGATTACATTTCCGGCGCGGCGATCCTGCTTTCCAATGATTTGTGGAAACACATCGGAGGCTTTGACACCCGGTTTGCCCCTGCATACTGTGAGGATTCGGATCTGGCTTTTGCCGTGAGAGAGGCAGGCTACAGGGTGGTCTATCAGCCTCTTTCCAAGGTGATCCATTTTGAGGGGATCTCCAACGGAACCGACGTGGAAGGCTCCGGCATGAAGAGGTATCAGACCATAAACAGTGAAAAGCTGAAGGAGAAGTGGCAGGTTCAGCTGGAAAAACAGTGTGAGAACAACGGAAATCCTGATCCCTTCCGGGCAAGAGAGCGCAGCAGAGGAAAGAAAATCATCCTGGTGGTGGACCACTATGTACCTACCTATGACAAGGATGCAGGTTCCAAGACCACATTCCAATACCTGAAGATGTTTTTGAAAAAGGGGTACGTGGTAAAATTCCTGGGGGACAATTTCCTTCATGAAGAGCCCTACTCTACGGTCCTTCAGCAGATGGGAATCGAAGTGCTGTATGGGCAGGACTATCAGGTGGGAATATGGGACTGGCTGAAAGATCATGGTGATGATATCGCGGTGGCTTACTTAAACCGCCCCCACATCGCCTCCAAATACATTGACTATATCAAAGAGAACACCAAGATAAAGGTCATCTATTACGGACATGATCTTCATTTCCTCAGAGAAGGCAGAGAATATGCCCTTACAGGAGACCTTAAGCGGCGTCAGGCCTCCCAGTATTGGAAATCCGTAGAGATGTCCCTGATGTACAAAGCCGCTGTCTCCTATTATCCGTCCTATATTGAGAGAGACGCCATCAAGGCGGAGGACGAAGATATCCCGGTAAAGGATATTGTGGCCTATGTCTATGAGGACTTTAAGGAAAATATCCCTCAGGATTTTGCAAAGAGGGAAGGAATCCTGTTTGTAGGCGGTTTCGCTCATCCACCCAATGCAGACGCGGTTTTCTGGTTTGTAAGAGAAGTGTATCCCCTCATCCGGGAAAGAATGGAAGCGGAAGGCCAACAGCCTCCGGAATTCTATGTGGTAGGCTCCCGTGTGACAGAGGAGATTCAGGCATTGCAGCAGCCAGGAAACGGTGTGATCATCAAAGGATTTGTCAGCGAAGAAGAGCTGGTCCGGCTGTATGACAACACCAGAATCGTTGTGGTTCCTCTGCGCTACGGGGCAGGAGTAAAGGGAAAGGTAGTGGAAGCCCTGTATCATGGAACTGCCATTGTCACCACATCCATCGGAGCCGAGGGGCTCTACGATGCGGAGCATGTGATGACCATAAAGGACAGGCCCCAGGAATTTGCGGATGCGGTGGCAGAATTATACCTGAATCCGGAACAATGCCTGGACATGAGCAGAAAGACCCAGGAGTATGTCCGCAGACATTACAGCGTGGATGCGGCCTGGAGGGTGATCCGAGAAGACTTTATGTAAAAACATACAGGTGCTTTTATAAAAATTTGGCTGGGGGAAAAGGTTATGGTTACCGATATGACAGAAGGCAGCATTTCACGCCACCTGATTTCCTATTCGATTCCGCTGATCTTAGGAAACTTATTTCAATTAACCTACAATGCGGTGGATTCCATCATCGTAGGGCGTTTCATCGGAAAAGAGGCCCTTGCGGCGGTGGGAACCGCCAGCCCGGTGATGAATATTATCGTTCTGGGAATTTCCGGAATCTGCATCGGAGCGTCCGTTCTGATGAGCAATTTCTTCGGCGGAAAAAAGGAAGACCTGGTAAAAAAAGAGATGGCTACCACAGCCGTATTCGGCATCTATTTCTCTCTGGCCGTGGTTCTCTTAGGAATGCTGATCACCACCCCTCTCCTGAGAGCGCTCTATGTGCCGGAGGAGATCCTTGGAATCGCGTCCACCTACCTTCGAATCATATTTTTAGGGGCGCCCTTTACCTTTTTCTACAATGCGGTATCATCTGCCATGAAAAGTGTAGGCGATTCCAGGACGCCTCTGAAATTTCTGGCCTTTTGTTCCGTACTCAACGGCCTGCTGGATCTGATTCTAATCGGGATATTCCGTCTGGGAATCGTATGCTCTGCGGCAACCACCGTATTTGCCGAGGCGTTGTCCGCTGTTTTGTGTATCCGCTATGTGTATAAAAAGATCCCCCTCCTCCAGTTAAAACTCTCTGAATTTCGCATAGACAGAGAATTGCTGAAGCAGACCCTCCAATACGGCAGTGTGACAGCCCTTCAGCAGTCCTGCCAGCCTATTGGAAAACTGTTGATCCAGGGGGCGGTCAATCCCATGGGGGTGGATGTGATCGCTGCTTTCAATGCGGTAAACCGGATAGATTCCTATGCGTTCACGCCGGAGCAGAGTATTTCCAACGGAATCACCACCTTTATTGCCCAGAATGCAGGAGCCAAAAAAGAAGAACGCATCAAAAGAGGATTCGGCACAGGGCTCATGCTGGAGTTTGCCTATTGGGTTCTGATCTGCACTGCCACGATGCTTCTCAAGACTCCTCTTATGCGCCTTTTTGTGACAGGACAGAATAGGGAGATCGTGGCCTTGGGCAGCGGCTACTTGGGGCTTATGGCATTCTTTTATCTATTCCCCGCATTTACCAATGGATTTCAGGGATACTTCCGCGGTAGGAAATGCATGAAGATGACCCTTTTAGGAACCTTCATTCAGACAAGCCTGCGGGTAATTTTTGTATACATTCTGACTCCGGTGATGGGGCTTAATGGGGTGGCTTTTGCCTGCGCCATTGGCTGGAGCTTTATGCTCCTGGTGGAAGTGCCTTATTACTTCTATATTGAAAGAAGAAGTGGGGGTGCATGAGTAAATCGTG
>CAYWRB010000003.1:16710-29362 GCA_964460025.1 uncultured Hungatella sp. | reverse complement strand
CTCTCCTCCATTCATTTACGTGTACCCTATCCGTCTCATTCTCCACTTACATTCATGGCATCCAATGCCATCTTCATAATATCCTTCACATCATCCACCGGAATCTTCATTCGTTCCGCCAGTTCCTCAACCGTGGCTTCCCGCCCCAGCTCCTCTGCCAGAGTCTTGGACGTATCCTCCAGGGCATTTATCAGGTTCAGCATCTCCCTCTGAACCTCCTCTTCCTCATCCTGACGCTTTACTACCTCCTGAAGGGCGGTTCTCACCCACCCCTTCAAAAACTCCTCAAACTCTCCCGGTTCCCCTTTCAGTTCCGCCACTGCCAGCTCTTCCACTGCCATAACCAGAGCAATATTCGCCTCCTGCACCAGATCCCCCACAGGAACTCCTCTGTCAAAATATTCCCCGATCATTCCAAGAGCCAGCTTCAAATTCCCCTCCACCAGTCTTCGTTTTGCCGTCGTATCCCCCAAAGCCCCCGATGGGACCAAACTCTGATTCTCCGCCTCATCACAGCACGGGATCTTCTCCACCTCATTCAAATACATCTGAAACGTATTCAACTGCTCCGCCTCACTCATTCCTTCCGTCCTCCGATCACACAATATTTTATGTTCCCCTATATCCTGACATATCAGTCTAACTAACATTCTATCATACTTGTCACAAAATAGTAAATCCTTTCTTTGGAATGCTTCTTGCCTTTTCCTTCTTTCTGTGATATGATAAGCACAATTTATAAGGAGGGCTAATAAATGGATATCAATTATGAACTGTACAAGGTCTTTTACCACGTAGCCGTAACCTTAAGTTTCTCCGAGGCCTCCAAGCAGCTTTTCATCTCCCAATCTGCTGTCAGCCAGTCCATAAAAGTTCTGGAGAAAAAATTAAGCCAGACGCTGTTTATCCGCAGCACCAAACGGGTTCAGCTGACTCCGGAAGGAGAACTTTT
Source organism: uncultured Hungatella sp. (assembly GCA_964460025.1). Lineage (GTDB taxonomy): Bacteria > Bacillota > Clostridia > Lachnospirales > Lachnospiraceae > UBA3402. The sequence goes on along the minus strand of CAYWRB010000003.1, from coordinate 28,410 downwards.
ATTTAAGCATATCCAGCCGGCCGTGAATCTGATCAGGCAGGGTGAAAATCAGCTTTTGGAATCCGGTTCCTCAGGCGGAGGCCAGCTGCGCATCGGCGCCAGTGACACCATCTGCCGGTATTTTCTGGTTCCATATCTGAAACAGTTCCACGAACAACATCCCCATGTTCACATCAAGGTCACCAACCAGACCTCCATTCAGTGTGCCTCTTTGCTGGAGCACGGGCAGGTGGACTGTATTGTGGTCAACTCCCCCAACTCTGCCTTAAGCAGCAGCCATATTTCCAAACCCATCCACCAGTTCCATGACGTATTTGTGGCCAGCAGACAGTATTTCCCACAAACTGTCCGGCCATTAACCCTCCAGGAGCTTCAGAAAAAACCGATTCTCATGCTGGAGAGGAAAAGCACCACCAGCGAATTCCTCCACTCCATCTTTCAGCGGGCTCATCTGGATCTGGTGCCGGAGATCGAGCTGTGCAGCAATGATCTGCTCATCGATCTGGCGCGCATCGGCCTTGGTGTCGCCTTTGTGCCGGATTTCTGCATTCCGGCAGAAGATCAGGATTTGTTTATCCTTCCCTTAAAAGAACCGCTGCCTGCCAGGCAGATACTGGCTGCCTGCAATGAAAAACTGCCTGTGTCCCAGACAGCAAGGCAGTTTATGGAGATGCTGTAATCCAAAATTCCTTTATTCTCTCTCCTGCCATATTCCTGTTTACCACCTGATAGGAACTCCATTCCCTGGGAAACATGGCCAGATATTCTTCCTTTAAAAACCGGTCATCCAAAAGCAGGATCACCCCCTTGTCCTCCATGGTCCGGATCACCCTTCCTGCTGCTTGCATCACCTTATTCATGCCCGGATACTGGTAGGCATAGTCAAAGCCCTTGCCCTCCTTCTCATCAAAATACCCCTTTAAGATCTCCTGCTCCGTACACACCATGGGAAGTCCCGTCCCCACAATGGCCGCACCGATCAGCCGGTCTTCTTTTAAGTCGATTCCCTCCGAAAAAATCCCTCCCATGACACAAAAAGCCACAAAAGAGCGTTCCCGCTTCTCCTCAAACAGCTTAAGAAACTGCTCCTTGTCCTGCTCCCTCATCCGGCTGTCCTGGCTGGCCCAGTCCATGTCCACGCTTCCTTCCTCCGCCCGCTCCTTCCACACCTGCTCCACCGCGTTGAGATACTGATAAGACGGAAAAAACACCATATAGTTTCCGCATTTTCCCCGGGCCATAGCTTCGATGTAATCCGCTACCTTCTCATACTCCCTGCGGTTTCTCCTGGTATAGCGGCTGCTCACATCCCCGGCCACCAGAATCAGCCGGTTCTCCTCAGGAAACGGCGACAGGGCATACACGGCATAGTCCTCCTTGTTCCCGCTTAAGAGCTCCTTATAATACAGCACAGGAAGCAGCGTGGCGGAAAAGAAAACCGTGCTCCTTCCTTTGCTTAAACATTCCTTCAGATGCGCCGCCGGATTCATACAGAACAGCCGGACCATGAACCTTCCGTCCGGCAGAAGTTCCGAGTAGATCCGGTAAGCCTCATCCATCCCGTCAAATACCCCAAGGAACCCCCGAAGCTCAAAATAAAAATCCAGCACCAGATCCCGGTCCTCAAACTCCCGGTTCTCCTCCATAAAAGTCTCCAGTTCCCCATAGAGAGACTGAACCACGGTCATCAGTCCATTGATACTGTCATGAAGCACATATTCCTCACATTCCCGCTTCATCTCCAAAAGCTGTCTGTTGACCCGCTCCAGAAGCCGGGACAGCTTCCCGTCTCTCCCCTTCAAAATCCTCTTAGCCAGGAGCACATCCTCCTTTATGAGAGCGGCGCTGTACATTTCTCTCCCCCTGGACACCAGGTTGTGGGCCTCATCCACCAAAAACAGGTATTCCCCTGATATTCCCTCGGAAAAATACCTTTTCAGCCGCACATCAGGATCAAACACATAGTTGTAATCACAGATAATCCCGTCCACCGATCTGCTTATATCCAGGCAGAATTCAAAGGGACACACCTTGAATTCCTCCGCATAGGTCAGAATGATCTCCCGCGTAATTCCAAACTCCCTGTGGATCACCTCATAAACCGCATCATTCACCCTGTCATAGTGTCCTCTGGCATAGGGACAGTCCTCCGGGTTACAGGAAGGAGCATCCAGAAAGCACAATTTCTCCTTGGCCGTGATGGTCACGGATTTAAAATACAGTTCCTCCCTGCGCAAAATCGAAAATGTCTCCTCCGCCACGCTTCTTGTAATGGTCTTAGCCGTCAGATAGAACAGCTTGTCCACATGTCCCTCTCCCATGGCCTTCAGCCCGGGAAATACGGTGGACAAGGTCTTTCCCACTCCGGTAGGCGCCTGAATAAACAGATCCTTTTTCCGGACAATGGCCTTATAGACCGCCACAGCCAATTCTCTCTGTCCCTGCCTGTACTCATAGGGAAACTTAAGATTCTTCAGAGACTCATCCCTCCTTATCCCGTGCTGGTACAGATAATTGGCCCACTTTACATACTCGTGGATCAGCCCCTGAAACCACTGTGTCAGCTCTTCTGCCCCATAATCCGTGGTAAATCTCCGCAGTTCCTCTGTCTCCAGATTACAGTAAGTGACCTGGATGGTGATAGCATCCAGGTCATGGTCTGTCACATACATATATCCATAGCACATGGCCTGAGCCTTATGGACCGGTATGGCCTCCTCAAGCCTGTCAATATCCAGATAGACACCCTTGATCTCGTCGATGGTTACGCCCCACGGTTTGGTGATCACCCCGTCCGCCCGTCCCTCAACGACGATCTGAAACTCCCCTTCATCCGCTATGTGCTTCATAGGCACCTCTGCCTGATAATCGGCCCCCATGCGCCGCTGAATTTTCCGGTGAATCCGGCTGCCTGCCTGCATGGCATCCTTCTGGGCCGCCCCCATGCGCCGATTGTCCAGATCTCCGCTGCGCATGACAAATTCAACCAGATTTCTCACGGAAATCTTAATTGATGATTTCTCAGGCATGTTCTCAGCTGCCATCAGAACCTCCTTTCCACGGCAAGGGGGAGCTAGTACTGCCTTGTGTCATTCACATTTCGCCAAATGACTTGCCTGAATTTCCATCTCCCCGGCCGTCATGGTAAAGCTGCCCTGTCCTCGTTAAATAGTCCACAGCCATTCCCATCCAGTCCGTCTGCATAAAATCATATCCCCGCTCTGCAATCCATCCCCATCCCTTTTGAGGATCCTTTATCAGAGAGGTGTCGTCATTGTGACCTGCGGAAATCACCCGGTTATAGTCATAGACAATGGCATTGCACCATACCAGCATCCCCTCCCGGTGCTGCTGCCTGATAAACTCCCGGTCCGCAAACACGGAAGAATCCTCCTGAAACAGCACCTCATTTCCGATATAATTCAGCTTATGCTTTTTTACCCTGTCAATCTCCTTCGGGTCCTCTATCATACACATATACTGAATATCCGGGCAATACTCCTCAATCGTGGTCAAGGCTTCCTCATCCGGCGATGTCTTCACCAAAATCTGTTGGCTCATACCGTGGCGTCTGATTGCCTCCCCGATCTCCACCGGATGATTGCAGAACTTATCAATATTAATATAACACCTTCCTTTAAAGTTTTCCAGTACATCATCCAAAGTTTCCAGCCCAAATTGCGTCTCCGTGTCATCCACATTCACATACCGCAGTTTCTTTACCTCCGAAGACGGAAGCTGTCCGATGGTAACCTGCCGGTGCAGATGAGCCATCTCCATTGTCGGATGAAAGATAAACAGCTGGCCGTCTGCGCTGGCATCCACATCGATCTCGATCATGTCCGCCCCCTGTTTTAAAGCAATCTCGTAGGCCGCCATGGTATTGCAGGGAATGTTGCCGCCCCAAATGCCCCGGTGGGCTACCATAATCAGTTTCTCCTTGGCCAACCTTTTCAAATCAAATTCCATATGCCGCTCTCCTCTTTTCTGTCCCCAAACGCCTGTTTTTCATAGTTTCTTCTGCTTTTTTGGGTTTTGTTTCTGTTCCGCAAGACAGTACTTATTACCCCTTCACCCCGGAGGACGTGATTCCCTCTATGAAATATTGCTGGCACACCCCATAGATGATCAGCATAGGCAAAATGGCCAAAACCCCTGCCGCCATCAGCAGCTGGTACTGGGAACCATCGGAGTTATTCAGTGTGGCAATCGCCACCGACAACACTCTCATCCGATCCGTGCTGGTGGCAATCAGCGGCCATAACAGATCATTCCAGGACCACAAAACATTCAAGACCGTGATGGCGATCAAACCATTCTTCACCAGCGGAAGATCCACCCTCCAGAAAATCCCGAAGTAGGAGCATCCGTCGATCTTGGCCGCAGCATCCATATCTCCGGGCACGGAAGCGAAAAACTGCCGCAGCATAAACATGGTGTACACGCTGAACAGATTGGGCACCACAATGCCAGCCAGGGTATCCACCCATCCCAGTTTTACAATCATCATATACTTGGGCACCATGGTCATCTGCGGAGGCACCATATAGACAATCAGCAAAAGCCCAAACAGAAGATTCTTTCCCGGAAAATTCATGCGGGCAAAGGTATAGGCAGCCAAGGCCGCAAAAAATGTCATCACGGTCACTGTGGTAACCGTCACCAGGATGGTATTACGATAATACCTTAAAAAATCCAATTTTCCAAGTACCTGTGTGTAATTATCCCAATTCCAGCTGGCCGGAAACCATTGGATGGGCAGGGCAATCACCTCCTTGTAGGTTTTAAAGGAGGTGAGGATCATCCACAGAAAGGGAATCACCATCAGAACCGAACCCAGGATCAGAATCACGTAGACCACAAACTGCGACATTCTCTTTTTTCTGCTTAATCCCATGTTCTCCCTCCTCTAGTCATAATTAACCCATTTTTCCTGCAGCTTAAACTGCAGGCCGGTAACAATCAAAATCATGAGAAACAGCACAACCGATTCCGCGGAGGCCATCCCCATATTCATGCGGGTAAATCCGTTGAAATAAATGCCATAGACCATGGTCCTTACGGCATCCAGAAGAGGCCCTCCCGCACTCCACGGATCCTTCCCGATAAACATATAAATCATGTCAAAGGCACGCATGGCCTTCATGATTCCCATGGTCAGCAAAAAGAACAGAGACGGTGAAACAAGGGGGAGGGTAATCCTGGTAAATTTCACCCACTCTCCCGCGCCGTCCAGCTCCGCCGACTCGTACATGTCTCTGGACAATCCCTGAATCGCCGCCAGAAGGATAATGGTGTTGTATCCGATACCGCTCCACACTCCCACGATAATCAGCGACGTCATAATAAAATTGGGGTCAGAAATCCAGGAAGGCGCCGGCAGCCCAACGGCCCTGAGAACCATATTTACCAGCCCATACTTGGTGTTTAAAAGCCACCGCCAAACCATGGCCACCGCAGTAGGCATAATGATATTGGGAAGGAAATAAATAATCCGGAACATCCCTTTTCCCTTGATCCCCTTGCTTAACAGATTGGCAAAAAAGAGAGAAAACAGAAGGGTGATGGGAACCGTGGCCGCCGAGTAGACAAGGGTGTTGCGGATCTCGTAAAGGGTCGTCTTATCGGTAAACACGGAGATAAAATTATCAAACCATACCATGCCCTGAAAGCCTGATAGTAAATCCCATTTCGTAATAGAAAGAAAAAACGAATACAGAATCGGAAAAATGCCGAATATCACGGTTCCCAAAAAAAGAGGTGCAATAAACAGATAGGCCCACAGCCATTCCTTTTTTATTTTCCTGGGGCCTCCCGTCTGATTTTTTACTGCTTTGGATTCCATGTCATACCTCCTCGCGTCCAAAAGGAAATAAAAAGGCTGCGGTGGCAGCCTTTTCTTAGGATTAACAAGTTTTATTTGGTAATGGCCTCAATGTCTGCCTTGCACTGGTCTAAGATCCCCTGAATATCAGCCTCCGGATCCGCCCAGATATTGGTCATCGCCTCGGTCAATTTCGTGTTGGCGTCCGTAAATCCCTTATCCCACCACGGATTGCCTAAAGACCCTTCATAGTAAGCGCCTGCCAAAAGCTTCTCGGCGCCATACTGGGCATACTTCTCGGCCCATACCGTATCACAGTCTTTGTATGCCGGAATTGCGCTGTCCGCCGTGGCCTTCTGAGCCTCAGGAGACGCACAGAATTTCACAAATTCCCAGCAGGCATCCATATTCTGAGTCTTGGTGGAAATACAGTAGCCTACCCCATGTACGGTGATGGCAGGCACCTTGGACACCGGCATGGTACAGATTCCAAGGTCATCTCCCAATGCCTCCGCAAAGGACTGAAGTTTCCATGAACCGTTGGTTATCATAGCAATCTGCCCGGAAGCAAACATATCGTTGGCGCTCATCTCCTTCATCTCCGAATAGGAAGGGGACACCTTATATTTGTACATCATATCGTGAAGGAACTGAATCGCCTCCACGGACGGAGCCTCATTTACCTCACAGCCCACATTGTCTGCGGAAGAGATGCGGCCTTCGTTAGAATAGATGAAATTCTGATAGCACACATTTCCCGTATTGGTAGCCGCAAATCCATAATGGCTTTCCGTGGTGGTTTTCTGTGCCAGATCCAGAAGCTCTTCCCAGCTCATATCGTCCTTAGGATATTCCACATTCATCTCATCAAAAATCGCTTTATTATAGAAGAGTCCGATTCCGTCATAGTCCTTGGGAATCGCGTAGATCCGTCCGTCACGGCTGTACAGATCCCGGGCAAACTGCGGAAATACACTCATATCAATTCCGGCTTCCTCAATCCTGTCCGTCAGATCCGCCACCAGATCCGCACTGATATAATCCGGAACATTCCGGTTCATCCAGAACACATCCGGCCCTGTCCCCGTAGGCAGAGAAGTCTGCAGCTTGGTCCAGTACTCCCCGGAAGGAATCTGGGTGGCAACCACCTTGATATCCGGATTTTCCTTGTTAAATAACTCAATAATCCCATTGACCCCGTCAGACTGCTTGTCGTCCCAGTAATAAAAATTGATGGTTCCGCTGGCCTTTGCATCCGAAGTTCCTTCCCCGGCTGCAGCTGCCTCACTGCCCTTGGTCTCGCCTGCGGTGCTGGCCGCCGTACTGCTCTGTTCCGCATTTTTGCTCTCTGTCTTTCCACTGCCAGAACAACCGGTCATCATACCTGCCATCATTGCCAACGCTGTCAAACAGCCGATTCCTTTCATGAAACGGCGATAATTTTTCTTTTTCATAGTCTCTCCTTATGTATAAAGTCAAGTTTTAATTCTTTCATCAAGGAAAAAGGCATAAAAAATCAGGAAAAATGTGTACCAAACCACCTCCAACAAAGTTTCCGGATCTGATTTGAAGATCCGGCAATGCAAACAACGCATGAAAATCAGCCAATATAGCATCAGACTTCTTTCTGCTTCTTGTCCCGAATTGTTAAGATGTACACCTTTTTCCTTGATGTTATCATTTTATTATTATTTTTGCCTATTGACAATACGAATAAAAAACTATTTCAAATCTAATTAAGTTGATATTTTTAACATTTGGTACTATAATACTGTCAAAAGCTTCTGCCAGAGGTTCCTTGGCCCAAAACAGCGCCAGGTTTTTGGGATCAAGCATCCGGTCCGGCAGCCGAAGGGAGGCATTTTCATGATTACAGCGGAAGAATATGACAGACAGCTGTTCATTTCCAAGTGTTATCTGTCTGCCAATTCTCAGGTTTTTGATATGGCCCGGACTCATCAGCACGGCTTTTTGGAGCTTAACTACCAGGTGGACGGCGTGTCCCGATATGTGGTTGCGGACCGCTCTTTTCAACTGTCCTCCGGCGATCTTTTCGTACTCAACAGCAAGCTTCCCCACCGCAAACTGTTCCTTACGGAGCAGCCGGGGGCGCTCATCGGCTTCACCATTGATCTCACGGAAAGCCAGCAGGGAAAGGGGGCGGACTTAAGGGCTCTGATGGAAGACTGCCCCACGCTGCACAGCAATCTATGTCACATGGACGGAGGATTTATCATCCATAACGCCTCCCTGATTCTGGAAAAATTTCAGACCATGCTGGACGAGTATGCCGAAAGCTGCAGCGAGATCCGCTTAAGCGCCATCTGTACAGAAGTATTTTTCCTTATGGACCGTCTCCTCTCCGGCATCCGTCCCCCGTCTCCTACGGAACAGATGCAGAAGCGGTATGCAGACCTTATCAAGCTGCACATCCGGGATCATTATAAAACCATCGGAAGCATGAAGGACATTGAGGCCCGTATGGGGCTTAACGGCATCTATCTGGAACGGGTATTCCGCCATGTCACCGGCAGTTCCATCTGGCAGCATCTCATCGCCACCAAGTTGGAGGCAGCCGCCCATATTCTCAAGGAAAGTGACACCCCAATCGACGATATCGACCAGATTATCGGCATGAACTCCAGACAGAGTTTTTACCTCCAGTTTAAAAAACGGTACGGACTCTCTCCTTCCGCCTATCGGAAACAGTACCGGACCACGAGATAGAACAGAAAAGGGTGTATCATCCTTTCCGGACCATACACCCTTTGCCTTTGACACTTTCCTTATATTATGCGGCAGTTTCCGCAGCGTTCTCTTTTAAAAATGTCTCAAACTCCATGTTCTCTCCTGAATACCTTACGGTAAGAACTCTCCTCAAATCCAGGCTTAAAACTCCCAGAATCGACTTTGCGTCAATCACAACACGGTTATAATACACATCTACATCAAACTCACATTTAGTTGCAGCTGCAACAAAAGCCTTCGCAGCCTCAATAGTAGGTAATACAATTTTTTTCTGCTTCATAATTATCAACTCCTCTTAGATATTGAAAAAAATAGTTTATTTTCGCTGCTGAGACTGTTATATCATACCTGGCAGATGTTGTCAAATTTGGTATTGTCTAAGAGAAACGAATTTTTCTTGTAAACTTCCACTGTTTTTTTCGGCAAAACAGACGTTCTTTTTGACACTTTTTCCTAATTAACTCCATTTATGGAAAAGAATCATTTTTTGATTCTAACCATTTTAAAAGAGGGCAGACAATCATATTCTACATTTTAGCAAAAAATCACATGATTTTCCGTGATAATCATATCCATAAGGCAGTCATGACGTTCTGTGGGAAGGTCCTGGCACACCAGCTTTTCATGACACAATAATACACGGAATCCTCTGGTCTTTGGGAGATATCGGTCATAGTATCCTCCGCCGTATCCCAGACGGACTCCTTCTCTCGTACAGGCCACACATGGAATCACACACAGGTCAAAATAGTCCGGTTCTCTCCTGACACAATGGCTTCCCGGCTCCAAAATCCCATGAAAGCCCTCCTTTAGATCCTGAAGGCCCGTTATCTCAAATGCCTCCATCCGGCCGTCATTTTGGCAGCGGGGAACTGCCACCTGCTTTCCTTTCTCAAGGGCATGAAGAATCAAGGGCCTGGTCTCTGCTTCCTGGCCGAAGCTGACATAACAGAACAGCGTCCGGCTCTTCCGATAGGCTTCCGTGGCCTCCAGATTTGCAAGAATCCTCTTATCCGCTTCGGCACGGTAGCTGCTGCTTAACTGCCGTCGCTGTGCCTTCATCTGTTTTCGTACTTCCTGTTTTGCAGTTTTTAGACTGTTGTATGATGCATCCATGGGGACCTGCACTCCTTCTGATATCGTATTCTCCGTGCAGCAAAAAGCTATGCAATCGGCGGACCTCCTGCATAGCATTTTCATTACGGATCATATCTATTCTCAATTCACTTTTATATCCACCGTACTGACTGCCTGAGTGCTCATCTCTGCCTGAGCATATGCAGCCTGGGCCTTGGCCCACCTGACCTTTCTGGCTTCCGGGGTCACTTCCGCCTCCAGACGGCTCTTCCTGGATTCCAGAACCACATCCTTGGCCTTTCTCTCTTCGGAACCGGCAATATGCTTCTCCATTCCGGTGGCTGTCTGCGGCTGCACCGGATTTCCGGTGCTCTCCATAGCTTCCGGATCTTTCTTTTCTTCCTTTGCCTTTTCCTCCGCCGGAACCTCAATATCATCTGTCTTGTCTGCGATATTCTGCTCTGCCTTCCGGGCCTCTTCCATCTCCTTCTGTGCTTTGTGCTGCTCCTGTTCCGTAGGAAGCTTGGAATATCTGCCGCTGTCCACAAACTTCTGAGTGGCTTCTTCAATCGAACTGAATCTCCGGTGCTCCTGCACGATCAGTTCCAGCTTCTTGCCATCCGGAATCTTAGGATTATTCTTGATCTCATTCACAGCGCTTAAGGAGGAAGCGGCATGGGACATCTTGACTCTCTGGACCTCTTCCTTTGTCTTACATCTTCTTAACTCCTGCTCATAGGCCTGCCGCTCCATCTCGATGGCTTTGGCCTTCCGGTAGGTCTCCGGATCATGTTCCTCCAGATATGCCATCTCATCTGAGGTCAGACGTTTGCCTGCGTTCAGCTTCGTCCGAATCTTATTGAGTTCCTCGGCGGAGCCTGTGGTCTTCCCCGGATGGTCCGCCTCCTGGGTCTCTTCCTTTCCCCACTTGTCCGCAGAGACATACTTTTCCGTGCCATAGTCGCCGGAAGCTCTTTTCTGCTGCCATTTCATCTTCATACTCATATTTTTGGTATAAGTATTGATGGAACTGATCATCATTACATTCATAAGGTCACTCTCCCCCTTTTTCTGAGTGTTCCTTTTCTCGGTGTCATTTCCTGCTATAATCAATATTTCGGCTTATTTCCTTAAAAGTTTAATGAAGGTATATCGGTATAAATCAACTTTTTTATAAAACAAAAAAGGTTAAAAACCTTCTCAATAAGGCTTTTAACCATGGGAATGAAAAGCAGGGGAAGAGGGGCTCGAACCCCCATCTACGGTTTTGGAGACCGCTGCTCTACCATTGAACTATTCCCCTATGTCTTAGCGACTTGCTTATCATACCACGAAATCTGACATCTGTCAACAATTTTTGAAAATGGTTTCTTTTTCCTTAAATTTCAACATTTTTTTGAACGTTTTTTTAACTTCGTCACTTTCGACAATTTATTGAACTATTTTTGTTGAATTTGACTATATAGATCAAAAGATGGTGTTGTCCCTTTGCTGAATATATCTTTTTATAGTTGATTTTCCTTGATTTTAAGCATCTCTTTAAGGCTGCCATTGCTGCCAGCCGATTCAAACAGTTTTAAGCTTCTTTTTCTTAGCATCAAGCCAGTTTTTCTATTTCCCTTTCAAAAAGTTCACTCGCAGAACGATATCCATGTATCTTCCTGGGATATCCATTTATCCACTTCTCAATCTCTTTTATTTCTTCATCTGTTTTATTATCAAAATTTGTCCCTTTCGGAACTTTCCTCCGTATCATTTTATTAGTCACTTCATTCGTACCGCGTTCCCAACTGCTATATGGGTGGCAGTAGTACAGATGTGTCCTTTTGGCCCCTTCTTTTAATACGGAGCGCTCCAGGCCTCTTACGTCTGCAAATTCACTTCCATTATCTACTGTGATTGTTTTAAAGACATTACCAAACAGATCGCCCCCCCACTTTCTCTCCAGCCTGTCCATTGCAGCTACTACCGATTCATCCGTATGATCTGACAGTTTAAATATGATTTCATTCCGTGTTTTTCTTTCCGTAAGCACCAAAAGAACGTTTTGG
>CAYWRB010000003.1:9945-16700 GCA_964460025.1 uncultured Hungatella sp. | reverse complement strand
CACAGTGTCCATTTCCCAATGCCCAAATTCTTCCCTGGTTTCGATTTCTTCCGGACGTTTTTCTATGCTGTCTCCTGCTGCTGCCCTGGCCTGCTGTTTCCTCACTTTCTTATACTTTCTCTTTTTCTTACTTTTTACAGGCAGGTCTTTATTGGACAGTTTCAGGAAAATACCTTTATCAATATAACTATAAAGAGTTGCCACACACACGGAAGTATCAAACTCCCCCTCCCGTCCTTTGGCCTTAAGTTCTCCCAGGACTGCTGCAGGACTATAATTTTCATTTACAATCTTATCCTCTATGTAATTCGCATATGCAATATCATTTCCTATTTTAAGCTGCGTCCCCCTTACCTTTAAATTTTCCTCTGCCTTTTTCTGCGCAATATCCGGACTATATCTCACTTCGGTTGTCCAGTCACTATTTCGCCTCTCATATTCTCCTCTTTTTAACTCATTGTATATAGTGCTTCTATGTACTCCTAACAGTCTGGCTATTTCTGTTATTTTAATCTTTGCCCTTCTTAATGCTTCTAATTTTATCCGGTCTGCCCACGTTAACTGATGGCTTCCTTTTTTATTTGCCATATTGTTTTTCCTCTCTTTAGTATTATATACAGAGAAAAACCGCAAAACTCTCTTAAGTCTGCGGCCTATTTCCTCTGTTTTGCTTATTTCTCTCTTAATATCTTTTCTACTATTAGTTTTTCCAGATATGCTGGACAGCCTCTAACTCCGTTTTCCCAATTTTCTAATGTTCTATATGGAATTTCAAGCCATTCAGACAATTCTTTTCTATTCATTCCCTTTTGTTTTCTTGCTTCTCCTATTGTCATTTTTTCTACGCTCTTTTGACACTTCTCCATTTCTTTCTCCTTTCCTGCTACGCCCTCATTACAATTGATATTGTACACCCAATGAGTGTATTGTGTCAATTTCTTTTTTCACCATTTTTAAATTTCTATTTAGGAGAAGCATTTAACTTTTGCATAAATAAAAAGTGCTTTAGAAGGCATCAGTATTTTCCTTGCCATCCTCTAGCACTTTTTATTGCTCTACAAATATGCAACATAATCAAGACTTATCCATCCTGCACCGCTCAACAGTTTTCCCCAGCCCTTTCTGCTTCCTTTCCCTTCTTTTATCTCTATAATAGTAAATACTCCAATCTTTGTATATCTTCCTGTAAACTTATAATTTGTTCCCGGCCCCGTCCTTATACGCAAATCCGGAATGTCGATTTTTACTTTAAGCGGTAAAACTATTTCTTCTATTTTTTCCTCATTTCTCCGTGCATATTTGTCATAATATCTTTGTCCATATTCCGCCCGTTTTTTCTCTACAGCTTCACTTTGATCTGCCGGCCGTTCATATTCATGCAATATGGCATTTGACGCTTCCAAAACAGAGGAAGCGCTTCTTAATACTTCCATTACAGAGTCATAAGCTTGAATTTCTTTCCAAAAGAATTCAAGCTGCATCCTCATGTTTCCAATAGATTTTCCTTTATTTGCAGCATACTCAAGCAGGGCCTGCTTGCGGCTCCAATATGTCCACTGAACCAATCCATAACCTGCACCATCATATATAAAATTTGTATAGTTTCCGTTATCTACGGCATCTGTATATGCTTCATCCGTCATTCCTAATCTCTCATTAAAAATATTCTGGAGATTATTTGCTTTCATCCCACTCTCCGCAAAGAAATGTCCCATGGCAGCGGCGGCAGCATAGTCATTCAATCCGGCATTTTTTAGAAAGTCCCATGTTTCCCTATCTTCGTCTCCACTGTTTTCTTCTTCAGACGAGACTATCTCGCTTATCAGCCTCTTAAACTCTTCCCATGTGTGGCCTGTTGTATTATACACATATGGATTAGGACAGATTTTCCCGGTAACGTCATAATGACGGATAACATTTGATGAAGGAATTCCGTACTTTTCCATCAGATAACGCACCAGTTCTGCTGCCACGCTTACCGTTGCATCTTCAAAATACCAGTCTTTATCTTCCGCCCCCAAGACTTTGGTATTTTTCTTTCTTACACACATCTCAATGCCTATGCTGTTTGCATTTGTACAGATACCATATAATGCGCCTCCTGCTGTCTTGGAATACTTTTTTCCTCCGCAGTGCCAAGCTACATCACCATCTTCCACACACTGCCAGATTTCTCCGGAAAATCCTACAAAGTAATGTGCAGATGCTCCTATGTATTTCTTTGCATAATACTCACAATTCGCTTTAGCGCCTCCTAATGCCCCCACATAATGGATAACGATATATTTAATCCTTCCTGGATTATCCATCTTTTTAAGGTTATACTGTGTAATCAGCTTATTTATTTTCTGCATATTGTCTCCTTTCTACCCTACGAATTAGTAAACGCCTGCAGGAAACCGCAGGCGCTGTATGTGTCTGTCTTATCTTTCCTGCACTCTGTGCCTGTCTACACTCCCCGTAGTACTATTTCCCTGCAGTTCATCCGCGTCCGGAAGTTCATCTGTATATCTGGATAAAATTTCCCTCACGGCTGCCCACACTTTTTTTACAGGCAGTCCACACAATGCCATGTTTTTAAAGACACTCACTGTCTCATAAGCTATGTAAAGCATTGAAAAAAATTCGGCCACACCTATGCTTGTAAGCCCTATGTGTTCCCTTACTGTTTCTGGGATAAATCCGATCAGGTTAACCTTTATCAGCATATCAATTGCCAGCATCAGAACCAGAGATATAAGCATCCCTATTTTCCGGATTGCTCCATCAATTCCGGCACAACTATTAAATTTCTTTTCTCTGGCCGCTCTCAATACCCCAAAAATGGTATCAAAAACGATTGCCAATACCACAAGTTCAATCACTTTGTTTCTTGCTGCTGCGTCAATAAACTCCATAACCCTCATTTCCATAATTCCTCCCTTTCTGCTTCCTGCAGGTTTAACACCCTCTCTTTCAGGCTTTTTCCATCATATCCTTCCATATCTTCCCAATTTTCCAGAGTGGAGGTCAAATCTACAATCAGCCTGCTTTGCTTTTCAATGATTTCCTGCTGCTTCTGTAATACATTTAACAAATTTCCCCTCATCTCTCCTATACCCTCATTGGCTCCTTAGGCAGCGTCCCGTATAGCTGTATCTGCCATAGACATTATTTTCTTTTGCAGATTATAGCTGTCCGCATGACCTGCATGTCCCGTCCAGCTTGCCATACTCTTTATCAGATGCTCTTTTGTGATATTCCCGATCTTAAACTTCTTTATTTTACGTTTTATCCGCTTTATGCTTCCCGGCCTTATCTTTTTATGAGTAGTCCTGTGCTTATATCCTACAAAATCAACTCCATTCTTCACGGACAAAATTGTAGTTTTTGGATTTAAACTCAAAAGCAATTCGTCTCCCAGAAATTTTGTAATATCCTTCAGCCACTCCCGAAGTTTGTCTTTATCCGAACTTAAGATGATAAAATCATCCATATATCGGATGTATTTTTCGATTCCAAGAGTATGCTTGACATACTGATCTAACTTATTAAGATAGATATTTGCAAACAGCTGGCTTGTAAGATTCCCCACAGGAATTCCCATTCCATCCGGCATTTTCCCGTTATGGTCTATGATTTTTCCGATTAGGGCCAGTACACCTTTATCCTTGATTACTTTTCCTATTTCTTTCTTAAGCACCTCATGGTTAATGCTTTGGAAGTAGTGATGTATATCCGCTTTTATTGCATAAAGCGGTTCATCCGGATGAAATTTCTGCCATGTATAAAGCCAGTTTTTCAACTGTTCGGATGCCGCATGCACTCCCTTTCTTTTTCGGCATGCATAGGAGTGGCAGATAAAACGCTTTTCAAATATCGGTTCCAGAACATTATTAACAGCATGCTGTACAATTCTATCATAAAACGGAAGTGCCATAATAAGCCGTTCCTTTGGTTCGTAGATTTTAAAATACCGATATTCCCCCGGATGATAAGAAAGTTCCTGGATATCTTTTCGTATCCGTTCCAGATTTTCTTCTTTATCTTTAGTAAACTCTAAAACGTCTTTTCGGTACCGCTTCCTCTTCCTGGCTTTATAGTAGGCTTTCTGCACGCTGTCATAGTCTGCCATGGCCTCAAGAAGTGTTGCTTTTCTTCCGTTTTTGTCTATCACATGTCCAATACGTTTCATTTAAAAGTTCCTGCCCTTCGCCTTTAATAAAACTCTGGCTACTAACCAGTAACCCTGCTTTTTCTCTTTGCCTCACGGCTGGACATCCACTCTGACTATAGTACATAAAGCATGTACTCAATATAAAGTCCTTGCTAGTACTCCATAGAGTGCTAAGTCTGTAATGCTCTCGCTAAGTCACAGGCCCCACGCACGCCAATGTTGCTGTTGACATTCCACGGGTAATTGTTGCAATTCACAGCACGCGCTCCGGATTGCGCTCCATTGTTCCAGTTGCAACCGGCAATCAGCGCCGCCAAGGCTTAGTAAGCAGATGCCCAATATATCATTATTTTGCTGCTTTCACCGCTTCTATGATTTCTCCCATCATAACTCCTATTTCTGTTAATCTCCTGCAGCTTTCTCCATAATGCTGTGCATTCATGGCGCTATATTTCAGATCATTTGCCAGACGTATTAATACTTTAACCTTTTGCAGATATTTATCCGCCGCATATATATGGCTTTTGGTTTTCGTTTTCTGCCAGTCCGTAATTTCTCCCATCATATATAGGAGCGTATTTCTCGTTTCTTTTTGGAGACTGTACTTCTCAAATTTTGGATATTTCTTAATCTGAGGATATAAATATATGAGGAAATCATATACTTTCTGATGTAGTTCGTCTGTCTTTTCTTGCAATGCCATATCTTGTTATTCCTCCTATGTATCCGGCTGGACTTCCGTCCGCCGTCTACAAAGAGTCACAGGCCCCACGCACGCCAATGCTGCTGTAGACAGCCCACGGGTAAATGCAGCAAGACACAGCACGCGCTCCGGATAGCGCTCCATCGCTCCAGTAGCAACCGGCAACCAGCGCCGCCAAGGAAGCATAATAATACTGATAGATATTTCCAACGTCGTATTTTGTAGCGTTATCTTTCAACGGGCTTTTCTTGTCCCACCCCCAGGCTACCGTAGGATGATAATCCGTATTTGTAGCATGCTCCGCCCTTGTAATAAGGTCGTTTAGCCACTCATAAACGCGCCCCACAGCATCCACAACACCTATCGCCGATACAGCATTGACAACGCTCCCTGTTGTTCCTCTGCCTGTGTTTGTGGTGGCTGTCCAGGCGTTTGTATTGGCATTGTCAAGCCCTGCCGGGCTTCCAAAGGCATATGCACAAAATTCACTATAATCCGGCATGCGTTTTCCACTCTTCATGAGTCTCTCTGTGAATGTATACCAATTCATTCCCTCGGTACCGGTCATAGGCGCGCATCCATATTCTGATTTGAGGCCGTAGGCTCCATCATCCGAATCCAGATAAATATCTATCCAGGTACCGCCCCCCAGATACACCATCCCTTCCGGGCTGCACTTTGGACGGTGCCCCAGTGTCCAGACGCTTCGCGGTACGATTCCGTTACTCACAGCACTTTCCCAGCCTGTCCCAAAAATAACACCGCTACTGTTTACCGGCTGCAAATTTCCGTCTACCTTACGCACGCGCCCATAGTGAAATCCACCAATTTTCCGGCTGTCGCTGGCATTCCACCCACTTGGATAAGTGGAGTTAAGGGAGATAACATATTGTTCATCCTGTCCATCCTGCCTGCTGTCACAGATATACACGTAGTAATCCCTGCCCACAGTAAAGGCACTGCCTATATCCAGGTTAGAGGCATTAAGCACCACATTTCCCGTTTTAAAAATGCCGGCTCCTCCTACAGCGATCACGCAATCAGCTACCAAGGTTAATTCATTCGCACCGCTGGCATATAAATATTGATTTGTCGGCGTTACAATATCACTGATCGTTGCCATTTTACTTACGTTTAAAAGCGCCCTCCGGTCTGTTTTTGTCACATCATCTACCAATAATCTACTCATACTGTTTTAGCACTCCTTTCAATGCCGTTATATCATCTGTAGTCATCCCTGCTACTGCTACCGCGTTTTCCAGCTGTATAACCGTATTTTCCATGCTAATGCTCTTAGACAGCGTCAACACAGTCCGGTCATTTCCTTCCTCTCCTGCTGCCGCCTCTTCTGTCCGGATATGGGAAACCCCCGTGATTGTTCCGGAAATATCTCCGACCTTAAAAGCAATCCCTGGCGCTGCTTCATCACAGTAATACACGGTTACGGTCTTTTTCTCTGCCTCTGCCGAAACAACCGCGCATTGGATATACCGCTGTTTTTCCAGGCTCTCCACCTTTTTCAGGAGATCAGCTGCCAAAAGTTCCCCTGTTGCCACCATGGCAAGGCAATTGTAATAATCTTCCTTCGTCTTAAGCGTTTTTGGAAATCCCTTCATTAAACTACCTCTTTCCTTTTTTATTTTTTATGTAATACTAATTCCGGAATAGGTAATACTTTGTTCCGTATCCGAAAATAGCAATATCATCCATGATATAAACCGTCTTTTAAAATTCGTCTGCAAGATATGAATTTCCAGAGTAGGAAAGTCCCAGAACTGCTGTTTCCTCCTTCCTCTCGTGCTTTTGGCTTAAGTATGCGCCTCCCAGATAGCAGAGGCCCAAAACCGCGTCATGCTTATAATTGATATTCCATCCGTTTTCTACCAGAGTAAGACG
>CAYWRB010000003.1:0-9845 GCA_964460025.1 uncultured Hungatella sp. | reverse complement strand
TCCCATCCGTTTAATGTACTCTCAAACGTGTTATACCTCTCGCTAAACTGTGTCTCATACTGGGTAAAAAGACTCTCTGTGATGGTTATGTAATGGTTGTAAATCCCATCAATATCGGTTAGATACCCCTCCATATTTTGCTTGTATATGCTAAATTCATCTAACACAGCCTGGCTGTAGGTGGCAAAAAAATCGTTAAACTGCTTCGTCAGCACACTCGCGTCTATTTCTTCTATCGTTCCTTTAACAATACCGCAGACAGAACTGTTAAAGCGTTGGTCCGTAATATCCTGTGTCCGTATTTTGGTGACACCCTTGCCTACATAAACATCTGCAATAGCCAGTTCCCATATTTCCGTATTCCTCGTTAGTGGTGGTGCTGTTGGTTTTGCAGATGGTGTCCCCTTAAGCACTGCTAAATATGTGTCCCGTATAATCAAATCCCAACGTACCACAATCCGGTCTATGCGATTTAAAGCCCCCTCCGCAGTGTCCAACGTAATCACACGAACTGCAGGATTTCGAAATGCATACCCATTGATAAATGCATATCCGATATTGACACTTATCTGCATCCCGTTGTATGCGATTACCTGCAGCCCGTCACTTGGTTTTGGGAAAACTCCGTTACCGATAAACGTTGCAAAATACCAGGCCCAGTCCTCCGCCTTATATACTCTGTCATACTCTTCATCTACCAGTATGGCGTTAAACGGTAAGCAATCAGCCATCTTTTATCACCTCACTTTCTTAATCTGGTCTGCCAGAGTAGGAAGGCTGTCCCCAAAGGTAGCTTCGATTTCTTCCGCCCCTCTCTGGTATGTTTCCATGATCTCCGTTATCCTTGCATCTATCCGGATGCCCCACTTTGTTTCCTTGCAGGTTATCCTGTCCCCCAGGTCAAAATCCTCTTTAAATTTAAGGTTGGAATTGGTGTTGATGGTACTTACAAAGTTGATAATTTTCCCATAGTTTTCCAGTTCCGCCATGGCCCTTGTCTTAAGCATCTGCAGGTAAGTATCCAAAGGTATGACTACCTCTGTCTCTCCGCTCCGGTAGCGTCTCGCTATATCTGTAGCATCACAAAATACTTCTTCCAGTTCAAGGCCTGTGGCTCCTTCTCCATCCACCTGTGTTACTGGCTGGCTTCCGTCTATATCTGCTGCTCCTTGTATGTAAATAAAATTCCCACAGTTTTCTATGCTGGCCGTATACTCCTGTTCATTCACATTGTCAAAATCCCTGGAAAAAATGCACGGCGTATTTCCGTCATTATTTCCTGCCGTTAGGTCTCTTCCCTTATACAGATAAAAGCCATATTGCCTTGACCGCTCATTAAGCAGGATATCATATCCCAGCTTTCCGGCCTGTGCCCTTGCTTTTACCTCCTGGCCCAATTTCGCATACACTTCATTGGCATATTCCACCTGGCTACCTGCTATGCTTTCCTGTGCCAGAATGGTAAAGCGCGGAAAGAGCCGTTTTTCGCTGGCTTTGCTGCCACAATTATTTGCCACCATCAAATTTATAAGATTCTGGTTTGTATCTGTCCGGATGATTTGCGGAGAGATACAGCGCTTGTTAAGCCACCACCCAAGCATATACCCTTGTGCTTCTATCTGCTCCAGACCGTTTTCATCTTTGGTGATATGTATATAGGTGATCTGTGCGGCCCTTCTCCATATACCTCCGGATGCATCCGCTACTTCTTTTTTTCCGTCATGCTTTACAATCAGATTCCCCTCCACTAAAAGACGCTTATTGTTTTCCGTAATAGGTGCCAGCAGATTAACCGTTCCAACATCAAAGTATTTTACATGCCACAGAAGGCTTGCCATTTCATCCACAGCCCCCAGAGGCTCTATCTCTTTATCAAATATCCTAAGTTCCACGGTTACACCCCCAGGTATTCTTTATTATAAAAGATAGATACCTCCATGGCGTTTACGCCTCCCTCCGCATCATAGCGGAAATTGTTATCCCCTATGGCAAGCTGCATAAAGGTACTGTCCACATCCACATACCTGAAATAATCTGTTTTTGTCCCGTTTTTCAGGAGACAGGCTCCTTTACTTCCGTATTGCGTGTTTACCTCCACAACATCCCCCGTCTGCATGGTGATATTAAGCTTGATAAACTCCTCCGTATCCACATTGAGGATAATGGGATTTGTAACCGTTCCCAAGGCAGTAAACCGTATCCGCATGCCTGTAGATACATCCCCCTCGTTATAGCAGTTTACAATTACACTTTCTGCCCTGTATCCAAATATCATGCTTTTGGGATTATCCTTTTCTATCACGCACGGGAAATGCCAGGCAGCTACCCACTTGGCAATATCTTCCTTTTGTTCGTTTTCTTCTCTCCAAAATGGGTTAAGACAGTCTAACGGTATGCTGAACTGCTGCAGTACGCTCTTTTGCGCAATCTCCGGTTTTCCATGCGTCCTGCAGCTTATAATCCGTCTGAAACTCCCATATTCGTAGGAAAGCGTACCTCCCAATTCCGGATTTAATACTTTAAGCATCCGTCTCCGCAATTCGTATGCCTGTTTTTTATCCCTGGTGTTGATGTGGCCCATGATATCAATATCACGGGCCTCTATCCGCTGCCCTACGTAGGTATCTCCATGTTGACCCATGCTGTTGGTACTGTATACCGCATTGGTAACGCCGGATATCCCGTCCACATCTTTACTCACATTACAATGATAGATACTTTCCGTGCTAAACTCTATGTTTTCTCCCCTGTCATTGGTATAAATCAGTTTCTCATAGATCATGCTAACACCGTCCTTGCCGCCTGTTTAAACTGTCTTGATGCCTCTTTCTGCTGCTTTGCATAGTCCGTGGTATTGGCATAGATATTCTGGATAATTGTCAACCCTCCTGCTGCCGGACCATTTTTTGGCTTTGGTTTTTTCGGATTCCAGTCATCCATATCACTTGAATCAGAGAATACAGGTGTTGTATGGATATCAAATTCCTTCGGTATGTTACTCTCTATCTGCCGGTTTACTTCCTTCATTTCACTCTCAAATCCTACGCCTATTCCCTGCGCCATGAAAACGCCTACTTCATCACGAAATCTTCCTGAAGGGCTATTGATGTCCAAAGCATCCTTCGCAGCATCCAGAAGGCTTTCCGCAAGGCTTGAGACCTTATCCTTTAGCCAACTCCATCCGCTGCTTATGCCGTCCCAGATGCCCTTTACAATATTGCTTCCGATCTCTGTAAAATCCTTTCCAATATTAGAAAATGCATTTTTTATTCCATCCACACAGGCCTTCATTCCTTCTACGGCCTTGTTTTTTACTTCTACACCCCACTGGGCTACTTTGGACACTGCCCCGGATATGCTGTTGTAAATCTTCTCCGGTACCTCTTTTACAATGTTCACGATTCCTGATACCATCTGATTCATAACTTCCTGGGCTTTACTAACCATACTGGCTCCCCACTGGGCTACCCTGGTAACTGCTCCTATAATACAGTTCCAGATTTTCTCCGGAGTCTGTGTTACAATCGCCACAATGGCCGCAAGCATTGCATTCATGACTTCTCTGGCCTTATTCGTCATGTTTACACCCCACTGGGCTACTTTGGTAACCGCTCCTATGATACAGTTCCAGATTTTCTCCGGAGTCTGTGTCACAATTGCAACAATGGCCGTAAGCATGGTATTCATAACTTCTCTGGCTTTATTCGTCATGTTTGCGCCCCAGATTGCCATCCTTGTAATTCCGTCCGCAATGCTGTCCCAGATTTTCTGTGGAAGCTGTACCAGGATGCTCACAATCTCTAATGCAAGTCCTTCCATTGCTGCCCGGCCGGTCTCCTGCATAGCCTGCCCCCACTGTGCCATCCGGTTAATTCCGTCTTTTATTGCTTCCCATATCTGCCCTGGAAGTTCTCCTATTTTTGACAGCATCTCTCCCATCAATCGGCCTTCCGCCGCTATGATCTGCGGTATTCCGTCAATCAGTCCCTGGGCAATGGCCGCTATAATCTGTGGCATTGCTGCAATTAACATGGGAATCGCTGAAATGATTCCATCAATGAGCGCAATCATAATTGTATCTGCACTCTCTATGATCTTTGGAATTCCTTCCACCAGTGCATTTATAATGCTGGTTATGATTTCCGGAAGGCGTTCAGCTATAACCGGAACCGCCTCGGTAATCCCATCCGCTAATCCGGTTACAAGCATAATTGCGGCATCTATCAACATAGGTACATTGTCAATCAGCCCCTCTACAATTGTCAGCACAGCATCTATGGCGCTTGGAATCAGTTCCGGCAGTGCCTTTCCTAATCCCTCTGCCAAACCGGCTATGATCTGCGCCGCTCCGTCTGCTATTTCAGGCAGGATAGAGATAATTCCGTTTAAAAGTGTTACGGCGATTTGCGCCGTACTCTCCGTAAGTACCGGAAGGGCCTCTATTATTCCATCTGTAAGCGACATCATCATATTGACTCCGGCATCTACAATTACCGGTGCGCTCTCTACAATTCCATCCGTAAGGCCGGATACCAGTTCAACAGCAAATCCTGCCACCTGTGGCAGCATGTCAGAAAGTCCGGTTACCATGTTCCCCAGTGCATCACCAAAGCTTTGTGCCAGTTTCCCCATGTCTCCGCCTGCATCTGCTGCCCCTTTCTGCAATTCGTTGGCGAACTGGCTGAAAATGGGAAGGGCCTGCTCTCCAATGGGCATAATAAAGCTTGTCTGAAGGATTCTTCCTGCCCCTTGTATAGCCTCTCCGAAGGTATCATATTTTACGGCGTTTATCTGTGCCATTGCATCCGCCGTCCTGCTTATCTCCCCTTCAACGTTCATAAGTGCGGTACAGGCATCCGCTCCCATATCCTCCCACATGGTTCCCATAAGCCCCACGCCTGCTGTATACTGGAGAGTTTCATCTTCACAGCTTTTAAGCGCTCCACTGATCTGTCCCATGACTTCTTTAGCACTGTCTCCGCCTGCCTGGAATTTCCTTACCACTTCATCCGCATTAAGTCCCAGGCTGGACAGATATTCATTGGCAGTACCGTCATTCATTCGGATGCTGAATTCTTTAAAAGCATCCCCCATCTTGTCAATACTCCAAACCCCCGTATCCGCACCGTTTTTGATAGAGTTAAACATATCCTCGGCGCTAAGCCCTGCCTGTGCATACTGGTTACTGTACTCGTTGATAACGTCTAACAGATCACCATTTTGGTTTAGCCCCTGCTGCGCTCCCTGGGCGATCAGGTTATAAGCCTCTTCCCCGGATAGTCCAAACTTTTGCATCAGCTGGGTTACTGCCCTTGTACTTTCGGCTACGTCAAAATCAAAGGTATCCCGTAGAGTCAGTGCGTTGGTAGTCATTAGTTCCAGCTGCTCCGCGCCCATATCCCCTGCCTGCTGCCGGACTTCCGCCATGGATGCCGCTATATCCTCAAAGCCTTCGCCGTAATTGCCGTTATAGATATTCTCCATAACCTGCTTATATTGGTCTGCTTCTTCCGTAGCCGTGCCTGTAGCTGCACAGAAATCATTTAATGCGCCTTTGGCCTCGTCGGCCTGGCTTACCGTATAACTTAATCCGGCCACCACTGCAGTACCGATTGCTGCCGCTGCCGTACCGACAAGCGCGACACCCTTTGCCATGGCGCTCCCAAGTTTTCCCAGAATTGTGCTTAATCCGGAAAACTTTTCTCCGGCTCCCTCCGCCTGCTTTCCACTCTCTTCAATTTCTTCTCCCAGGTCATCCGCAGCATGCTCCGCTTTTTCTAAAGCTTCCTCATTCTCTTTGAGGGCGTTGCTGGTGTTTACAAGCGCTATCTTCTGGTAATTAAGCGTTGCTTCCAGTTTCTTGCTTTCTGCGCTGTTTTCCCCTGTTGCTTTCCTGCATTTTTTCAGTGCCTGTTCGGTTTCTTTAACTTTTTTCGCCTGTTCATCATATATTCGCCCCAAAATGTCCTGTTTTGCCTTCAATGATTCTATGCTATCTGCATTATCCTTATATTCAGCGGTTACAAGCTTCATTTCGGAGTTGAGTAGTTTTAAATTATCACCAATTTCTTTGCAGGCAGCCTTGTATTCTGCTTCTCCATCAAAACTAACCCTGGTTCTTACATTCTGTGTTTTGTCAGCCATAGATCATAATCCCCCTAATGCGATATCAATATCATCCATTTCCTGTTTCTGTACCGTTTTTTCTGCTTCTTGCCTGAAAATGTGGGGATTATATTCTTTGTGATACCGGAATAGAGTTACAATCTGATATGGTGTTTTTCTCCATGCCTCATGTTCTTTGTATCCCAGCAGTACCATTGCAATATATAAAAGCCGGGCAGTATCTAATTTTCCTGCCCGGCTCCCGTTTCCCCCGTTTCTGCGTTATCCTCTTCATTTTCTTTGGCTTCTTCTTTGTCCCCTGCTGTGCCTGCTGTAAAAGATGCAAAAATAGCATTCTGCACTTCTTTCAGGTTTCCGACGTGTATGAGCCTCCCTACCTTTTTTTCATCCAGAAGTTCCGCATTTTCATCTTCTTCTAAAAGGCCCTCATTAATCAGAAGAGTAAGCAGCCATTTGGTTTCCTTAACCCAATTGGGGTTTTCCTGGTTAAACACTTCATTCAGCCGGTCATATCCGCCGAATTTAGTTTGTATCTCGTCTAATGCATTGAGGGTAAACAAAAGCCTGTACGCTTTCCCTTTTAGTGTCACATTGTAACCACCATCTTTTATTGCACTCATAAGCATAATTTTAGGCATGTCTTTACGCCGTGCCCATCTCCTTTCCCGTATTTATATGTTCGATTCAGAGGAATATAAATAAGCAGGTGATCTCTTATGCCTGCTACTGCGCTTAAGCTATCACCTGCTTATCTCATGTTATCATTATACTTCTTCCAAGACACCGTGTAAACACCACGTTTTTACCATGGTTTTACCCTCCTGCTGCCTGCGTCTCTTTATTCCGTTGGTATTTGTTCCGCAGGTACCGGAACCTCCGTAAACCATGTTTTGGCTGCCGCATCCTCTTCCGTCCCGACAAAATCCGCCTTCCATTTTCCATCCTTTTTCCGGATTGTAAAATCTGCCTCAATTTCCGGAGTATTAAACTTAATGCTTTCTCCCTTTGTTTCATATTTTTCAGAAGGAATTTTAAATTTGCATTTCAGAAGCCATACATACCTGTATTTTCCCCCTGTTTTTTTAGCCCTGAATCCTATGGCAACAAAAGGTGGTTCATCCGTTTCCCCGGCCCAGACTACCTTGTTTTGGTCTACCATCTGCCCCAGAAGATCAGACAGCACTTCCGGTACAAGGTCTTTGATTCCCAACTTAAGAGTTCCGTTTGCAAACTCCGAAACTCTTTCACTCAAAATATCATCTGCGTATAAAGTAGCGTCTGCTGTTTTTACGGTCAGATCAGCTGTCATGGCTTCCGCCATCTGTTTAGGCGTGTCATACGTTTCTACTCCATCCGTTTCCGTACATTTTGCATAAAACAAATCTTTCAATCCGATTGTCATAGTTTTCTCCTTCCCGTTGATACCTTTTCGTGATATAATCCCTCCGAAAGGAGGGATGTTTCAATTGGCCGAAATAAATAAAGATAAACTCCAGAATGCTTTTCAAAATATCCTCAATACGAAAAATGATATATGCGCCAATAATGAACTTGAAGATATTTTGATAAAACCCGAAAATGCTGTCATTCGAGATGCTTATTATGATCTAAAAATTAAATTGGAAAAGATCACCGCTGCTATAATTGACAGCATTTCATAATTTTCTTCCCCGGTTAATCCCGGGGAATTTCCTTTGTCAGTTCCGTATAGATTGCTTTATCCAGCTTCTTAACTTCTTTCTTTAAATCCTCCATGATTCTTTTAATATTTTCTATCGGTTCCCTGGCCGCATTTTCATCAATACTTTTGTTTATATATATTGGCATCCCTTCCTTTTCTTCTGTCTCTGCATTCATCCTCTGTGTTATCCCGTTCTCAAAAAATTTGAATTCTTGCATCACTTCACACAATTTTTTTACCGAATCCTCTGCTATTTCAATCTTCTTTAGTAAATCAGATTTTTTAACCCTCGCTTCGATTGTTACCCGTTTCATAATATTATTTACTCCCCTAATATTTCGATTGTAATAGGAACCATCCAGTATCCTGTTTCCGGTTCATATTGTTCGGTGTCTACTCCATTAATATAAAAATCTTCCGCTTCCATAGCATCTATCAATTTTTCCAGCAGTTCCTCAAAATTCCCCTTGCTAAAAAGAGTAATTCTGTATATTTCTCTTTCTCCGCTCCCCTTATCATCCGCATGTGTAGCCGCATCTTTTAGCAGGCGAATAAATGTACAATATTCCTCCGGCTTTTTCTTCCCGGTATAAATCCCACGTTCGCAAGGAATTCCTATACTTTCCAGTACATTTTTTATTTTATCCGCCACCCGTTTCACTCTCCCATACTTTAAGTTCCGCCTCCACTACTTTTTCATAGGCTTTTTCATTTGCCACGGTCATATATGGACGCGGTGCTTGAGTCTCGGTACCATATTCTGCTACAAATCCAATCGTGGCATATCTTACGTTACTTCCATCCCCTTTTCTATCATTTCCATGTCTTGCCCTTCCCTGCGGATATATCTCTACATATTTCTGTCTATTATTGCTTTTAATTTTAGTAGCCTTAATAGATTTTATAAATCCTCCTGTATCGTTCAATCCCATAGATTTTGCTTCTTCTTTTTGTGCTTTTATCAACACATCAGCACCTGCCATAAGTATTCTAGGAATTACTTTTTCAACTTTTTCCGGTTTTTCCTCAAATTCTTTTTCTATTTCCTCTATTCCTATTGTTTCAAAAGTTCCCATTGCATTCTCCACCCCTATTGCTTTTAATTCGACATTGTTTTATAATCTTTTTAAAACTATCTAGGAGGATATGTCTTATGCAAAAGAAAGTTGTCACTATCATTTTTTCTTGTTTTGCCAGTATATTTTGTTGGTCTGCTGCTTTTTCCTATACCACCAACAATTCATCTTCCGGCCTTTTTTGCCTTATAGCCTGTGGTGCCTTTACATTTTTGGCTTATCGCACCGGAAAATCCATATCGGCGGAACTTCCGGATTCTCCGGAAGTTATTAAGCGTTCTACCCCCCCGCAAAAAAATTTGGTTTCTCAACCCTTACATCATGATACAGAAAACATTCTCGACAATACACCCCTTCCACAAAGTTCCTCTTCATCTTCGGATGAATCCGAAAATGACTTTGAATTTGTTGTTATAAAAGTTGCTGGTGTTACTTTTAAAAATGACCGTGGCCCCTTACGGCAAACCATCCTCCGGAAAATACGCTTCAGAGATAAGCCCTTTGATAAATATGTTGATCTGGAATTACGTTCATATGATTTCGAAAATCAGCTTGCCTATGGTGTTTATGCTAATAACATGCAAATAGGAAATATACCAGCTGTTTACGTTCCATTTATCCGTGATAATATTGATCGCATTGAATCTATTAGTCACATTGATGTATATGGCGGCGGACGCAATGAAGATGGCTATGCTATTTCTTATGGATGTAAAATCACATTGCGTTTCTTAAAAAATAATCCTCCTATAAATGTTCCTGATACCTTAAAAGCAAACAATTAACATCTTCTCTCAAGCGGCGGAAATACCGCCGCTTTTACGTATCCTTATTTCTCAAATCCGTCAATGTAAGTTCTACGATATCATTATCAATATCATAGGTCTTAAGCACATAATAACGTTTTCCGTTCATATCCTCTACAATCTCCGCTCCCTCATAATCCTCCTTATGTACCTCAT
>CAYWRB010000002.1:24098-31929 GCA_964460025.1 uncultured Hungatella sp. | reverse complement strand
AAAATTTATTTCCGCGAGCAACGAGCCAAGTGGGCATGCTTGCATGCACATTTGGTGACTTTTGCAGGTAATGAGCCAAATGACATTGTCTGTGAACGGCAGTGATTATGGAAAGAAAAAGCAGAAAAACCGGAAGGAAACTTGTGTGTCAGTTGAAAAAAGGATATAATACAAGAGTCAAAAGATAAAATCATTTAGAGGGGAAGAGAAATGAAAAAAGGTAAAATTATGTTAGCAGCAGTACTTACCAGTGCGGCCCTGATTACCAGCGGCTACGGCCCTGGTGACATCTCAGCTAAAAAGAAAGAGCCGGAAACAGTTACCATTTCCCTGGCCGGCGATTGTTCCATAGGCAAACTTTCCATACATGGCTATGAAGGAACCTTTGAAGAAATGTACGACAAAGGGGGACCGGGCTATTTCTTTAAAAATGTAAAATCCGTTTTTGAGGCGGATGATATGACTTTGGTGAACTTTGAAGGGGTTCTGACCAATTCCAACAACAAGGTTCAGAAGGCATTTAATATTAAAGGAAAGCCGGAATACATAGGGATTTTACCGGAGGCAAGCATCGATGCGGTCAGCTTCGGCAATAACCACAGGATTGATTATGGGCAGCAGGGAGTGACAGACACCATAGCTTTATTTGAAAGCATCAGCCTGCCCTATGCATATGATGAAAACGTGGGGGTCTATGAACTGGAAAATGGTGTAAAAATCGGCTTTGTCTCTGTCAATGAAGTGTATGACGGCAAAGCCGTAGAAGGCTTTCTGCAAAACGGCATAGAGAAGCTTAAGCAGGAAGGGGTGAATATCATTCTGGCCTGCTGTCACTGGGGAATCGAGTCCGTATACTATCCGGAAAGCTATCAGACGGAGCTGGGCCGCAAATGCATCGACTGGGGAGCGGATCTGGTAGTAGGCTGCCATCCTCATGTACTTCAGGGAGTGGACAGTTATAACGGGAAGTATATCCTTTACAGTCTTGGAAACTTCTGCTTTGGCGGAAACCGGAACCCTAAGGACAAGGATACGATGATTGCCCAGGCAAAGTTTACGCTGGAAGACGGGGCGGTAACAGGGGAAGCAGAGCTGACTCTGATTCCCTGTACCTTAAGTTCCGTTTCCAACCGAAATGATTACTGCCCCACCATAGCAGAAGGAGATAGAAAGACATCCATTATCCAAAAATTAAACCAGTACAGCAATGGATTCGGAGTATCCGTGGATGGAGAGGGGAAAGTGAGCCACAACTAATCATTCCGGATTCTTATTTGTCATTCGGTAATAAGGGAATAATATCCGGTTCCGTAGAAGCCTCTGGATTCCAATTGCTCTTTATCCCATTCCGCCGTGATCTCGTACCCCATGCCGGGTTTTAAGTTAATAAGCATCCCATCTTCATAGGTCTCTGAAGAAACAGGTGTGAAGCCTTCAAAGGTTTCTTCCTGGGACAGGGTATCAGGGAGTTCATATTCATTTACGAGGATCCGGTCAGGCAGTACATCGGAGGAAACCAAATAGCTTACAAAGTCCATCCTGTTATACCGAGGAAGCTTTAAGCGTTCTTTCTTGACGGCGGCGGCCAGAGGGTGGGCGCCGCAGGAAACAAATCCTACCATACTGTCCCCGTCCTCTTCCTGCCTGTAATTCCAGGAGGCAGTGTCAGGTTTTAATTCAAACTTATTGAGCGTGCTGGACAGAGCATCCTGCAGCATCAGAGCCGGAGGCTCTTTCAAGATCCGGTTTTCCCAGGAGGATTCATGTGAAAGATCCTCAGGCGGAAGCAGAAGACCGGTATCGGAGTCGTAAGTATAGGACTCTATGACATTCCCTGTGTCGTATTCGGTCTTGGTAAAAAGAATTTTTTCGTTATCCCTGTCAAAATCCAGGGCATACACATATCGGATGCCGTCTTCCATCCGTTCTATGCTGCCGATCCAGAAAGGATAGCTGCCTAGAGCCTTGTTTTCTACCAGAAGATTGGATACAGGGATACTGACTCCCTGGTCGGTCAGGAGCGGATGCTCAAAATCTTTATACTCTCCGACTGTGGCGGTTCTTCCCAGTTCTTTCAGATAATTTGTGGCGTAGGACTCTTCCATGACTTTCAACTGCTTGTGGTCGGCTTCCGATGGTGAAATGCACCGATCCCACCACTTTTCCGGAAACATGGTTTGAATCGACTGGGTATAGTGGCTGCCGTCCTCAGGGTATGACAGAGACTGAAATTCATATCCGCCCTTTGGGTCCGATAAAAAGGTAATGACTGCCGGAATCACTCCGGTTCCGGCCTCTTTTACAAAATTCCCATCCTGAAACTGGTACTCGCCGTACATGGTAAGCGCATATACGATGAGCTCATCACCGTTTTCCCGGCTTTCTAAAATGATATGGCCCTCGCCTCTTAATTCTTCCCCGGGATATTTTCCCTGATTGTCAGACAGAATCCCCTCTGCTACCAGCTGATCCAAATCCATGACAGGCAGCGGAGCGGTTTCCTCTTCACTCTCCTCCGTCAGTTTGACGGAGACGACAGAACGATCTTCCGTGCCATAATATACGGTCAAATGGCCTTTGTGATCTTCCGAATCAAAAGGGTAGACCTCTCCGTCCATACCGAACAGTTCCATAGAAGGTTCTCCCCATGCCGCCACCAGCTCATCTCTTGTAAAACCGGATAAAGCGTTTTCAATCTGTTCTTCCGGAAGTTCCACCGCTTCCACCAGCGGAAGAGGTCTGTCGGGATTTTTCTGGCTGTTGCATCCGCTTAAGAGGATGCAGAGACCAAGGAGGAACAGAGGATATTTTTTAATAGGATTCATTTATCAATTTCCCTTCCTGTGTTTTATTTCCGCCAGCAACGAGCCAAGTGGGCATGCTTGCATGCACATTTGGCGACTGCCATACATAACTATATCAGATTTATGTTATTTAAACATTAACCTTAGCTTACGATTCTCATACTATTCTTTTAAACTGAAACATAAGGAATATAAGAAAACTTTAGAATGGACACAATATCTTTATTATGGTATACTTAAAAAACCAAAAGATGGAAAGAATAAAGATATAAAGTAAAATATAGAGAGGGAGGTATCGCTATGAAGGGACGAATTAATAACAGACTTGGCGAGATACAGATCAACCCGGAAGTGATTGCCAAATACGCGGGCATTACGGCAGTGGAATGCTTTGGAATCGTGGGCATGGCTGCTGTCAGCATGAAAGACGGCATTGTAAAATTACTGAAGAGAGAAAGTCTTACCCATGGGATCAATGTTGATATTGAGGAGAACCATATAGCGCTGAATTTTCATGTGATTGTAGCATATGGTGTCAGCATTTCTGCAGTTGCAGATAACCTGATCGAGAACGTAAAATATAAAGTAGAAGAGTTCACCGGGATGGAAGTTGATAAGATCAACATCTTTGTTGAAGGTGTACGAGTGATTGATTAAGGAGGAGCACACCCGTGGGTATGAATACGATTGATGCAAAGACGCTTAAAAAGGCTTTCCTGGCAGGGGCTCAAAGTCTCGAGGCGAAAAAAGAATGGATTAATGAACTGAATGTATTTCCGGTTCCCGACGGAGATACCGGTACCAACATGACGATGACCATAATGTCCGCGGCCAGGGAGGTGGCGGCTTTGGAAAAACCTACCATGGAGACACTGGCCAAGGCGATTTCTTCAGGGTCCCTGCGCGGAGCCAGAGGAAATTCAGGGGTTATCTTATCCCAGCTGTTCCGCGGATTCACCAAAGAGATTAAGAACAAGGATGTGATTACTACCACCATACTGGCCGATGCTTTTGTCCGGGCTACGGAGACGGCTTATAAGGCGGTCATGAAGCCCAAGGAAGGGACGATCCTGACTGTGGCCAAGGGGATGGCGGAGAAAGCGCTGGAACTGGCAGCAGATATGGAGGATATCCTTGCATTTGCTCAGGAAGTGATTGAACATGGAGACTATGTGTTAAGCCAGACACCGGAGATGCTTCATATTTTAAAACAGGAAGGAGTGGTGGATTCCGGCGGTCAAGGTCTGATTCAGGTGATGAAGGGTGCCTTAGACGGACTGTTGGGCAGGGCGATCCAGGTGCCGGTAGAGGCAGCAGCGCCCAAGGCAGCCATAGAATCTTCTACCCTTGACACTGCTGATATTAAGTTTGGTTACTGTACGGAATTTATCATCAATGTAGAGAATCAATACGAAGATTCGGAAGAACAGGAATTTAAGGCATATCTGGAATCCATCGGAGACTCTATTGTTGTAGTGTCTGATGATGATGTGGTAAAGGTTCATGTTCACACCAATGACCCCGGCCTTGCCATTCAGAAGGCTTTGACTTATGGCTCTCTTTCCAGAATGAAGATTGATAATATGAGGGAAGAGCACAATGAGAAGCTGATAAAAGAGGCGGAAAAGCTTGCTGCTATTCAGAAAGAGGAAAAAGAGCAGGCTGCCGTTCCTGAGAAAAAGGAAAGAAAACCTTATGGCTTTATCGCCGTCTCCATCGGAGAGGGTTTTGGTGAGATCTTTAAGGGCATTGGTACGGACTATCTGATTGAAGGCGGACAGACCATGAATCCCAGCACGGAAGACATGCTGAATGCCATCGAACAAGTGAATGCGGATACCATTTATATTCTGCCGAACAATTCCAATATTATTCTGGCAGCTAACCAGGCTGCGGAATTGGCGGAGGGCAAGGAGATCGTTGTGATACCTTCCAAGACGGTTCCCCAAGGGATCACGGCCATCATCAACTTTGTTCCGGAACTGTCCGTGGAGGAGAACAAAGAGGTGATGATCCAGGAGATGTCCAAGGTGAAGACCGGACAGATTACGTACGCGGTGCGCAATACCATGATTGAAGACAAAGAGATTAAAGAAGGGGATATCATGGGAATTGCCGACCAGGGAATCGTGGCTGTTGGACAGTCTGTGGAGGGCACGACTCTTGATACCATCAGAGCAATACTGGATGACACGGCAGAGCTGGTGACCGTTTACTACGGCGCGGAAGTGAAGGAAGAGGAAGCCATGGAGTTTCTGGAGAAGGTAAAGGGAGTCTGCGGTGACTGCGAGGTAGAACTGCAGGCAGGAGGACAGCCTATCTATTATTATCTGGTTTCCGTAGAGTGACGGAGCCTTGGACATGAAGAATCAGGACTCCGTCCGTTCCCTAAAGGGGATCGGAGATAAGACGGGAAAACTGTTTGAGAAGCTGGGAGTGAATACCATAGAAGATCTGCTTCACTATTATCCCAGAACCTATCACGCATATGAGGAGCCTGGAACCGTAGGGGAGCTGAAGCCGGATACGGTGGGAGCCGTGGCGGGAATTCTTCAGAAGGACGCCTCCGTAAGGCGGTTCCAGCATATTCAGATCATCACCGTTTCTTTAAAAGACAGGACAGGAACCCTGCAGCTGGTATGGTACAATATGCCTTTCCTGAGGAATACCCTCCAGGCCGGAACTTATCACGTATTCTGCGGAAGGGTGGTAAAGAAAAATAACCGTTTGACCATGGAGCATATGCAGCCGGTCTATGGCCAGACCCGGGGATTGGGCAATAAGGCCATTGCCAGAGCGGTGGCCCAGGCATTGGACGGCAGGCAGATGGAACGGGAATATATGCCTGCAAAACTTCGCAGCAAGTATGAATTGGCAGAGTACAATTTTGCCTTGGAGCATATCCATTTTCCGTCGGACAAAAAGGATCTTCTTTTTGCCAGAAAACGTCTGGTATTTGATGAGTTTTTTATGTTTTTGTTCGGAGTCCGGCGGCTGAAGGAAAAGAGAGAGGACGTTCACAGCAGATGGGTGATAAAGCTTTCCCCGGAGGTAAAACGTTTAAAGGAGCGTCTTCCCTATAAGCTTACCCATGCCCAGGAGAAGGTGCTGAATGAGATCGAGTGGGATTTAAGCGGCGGTCTTGTGATGAACCGTCTGGTCCAGGGGGACGTAGGGTCGGGGAAGACCATCCTGGCGATTCTGGCGCTGCTTCACGTGGCATATAATGGATATCAGGGCGCTTTGATGGCTCCTACGGAGGTTTTGGCAAAGCAGCACTATGAAAGCATGTCAGAATTGTTTGAAACATATGGAATTTCCAAAGAGCCGGTCTTAGTTACGGGTTCTATGACTGCTAAAGAAAAAAGGGCTGCCTATGAGAAAATTAAGAATCATGAGGCAGATATCATCATTGGAACCCATGCATTGATTCAGGAACATGTGGTTTATGATAAGCTGGCCTTGGTGATTACGGATGAACAGCACCGGTTCGGTGTGGGACAGAGGGAGTTGTTGGGGGAAAAAGGGCAGGAGCCTCATGTGATGGTTATGAGCGCCACTCCGATTCCGCGCACGCTGGCAGTTATTCTGTATGGAGATCTGGATATCTCCATTGTGGATGAGCTTCCGGCCAGCCGGCTTCCTATTAAGAACTGCGTGGTGGATACCAGCTATCGTAAAAAAGCCTACGGTTTTATTGCCGGACAGATTAAGGAAGGACGGCAGGCCTATGTCATCTGTCCTATGGTGGAGGCCAGCGAGATGATTGAGGCGGAAAATGTGCTGGATTATGCAAAGATTCTAAAAGAGGAGCTTCCCGGTGTTGTTGTTGCCTGCCTTCACGGCAAGATGAAAGGGAAAGAAAAGAATCAGATCATGGAGCAGTTTGGGGCAGGACAGATTCAGGTGCTTGTATCCACAACGGTTGTGGAGGTGGGGGTCAACGTACCCAATGCCACGGTTATGATGATTGAAAATGCGGAGCGTTTTGGGCTGGCTCAGCTTCACCAGCTGAGAGGCCGGGTAGGCCGGGGAAAATATCAGTCCTACTGTATCATGGTAAACTGCAGCGGCGAAGAGGATACCGGAAAAAGGCTTGATATTCTAAACCGCTCCAACGATGGATTTTACATTGCGTCAGAAGATTTGAAACTTCGCGGGCCGGGAGATATTTTCGGAGTCCGCCAAAGCGGTGACATGGAGTTTCATCTGGCGGATATTTTTACGGATGCGGATATTTTGAAGTCTGTGTCAGAAGAAGTGAATGCTCTTTTGGAGGAAGATCCAAAGCTTCAGAAAGAAGAGCATCAGGACTTAAAGCGTCGTCTGGATGTTTATCTGGAACGCAGCTATGAAAAGCTTAATTTATGATTTCCTAAAAATGACAAATTACGCAGAACCTTCTAGTGTATTATTTTTCTTCAGGCACATAATAGGAGTGTAGCAAGAAAACAAAACATCTGAAGAACAAGGAGGCGTTTAATATGTCAAACAAATCTTCTAACACAACGAATGTACCAGAAGCAAAAGAGGCAATGGACAGATTCAAAATGGAAGTAGCAAATGAGCTGGGTGTTCCGTTAACCAACGGTTACAATGGCAACCTGACTTCCGCACAGAACGGTTCTGTTGGCGGCTATATGGTAAAAAAGATGATCGAGGCTCAGGAGAAGCAGATGGCTGGTAAGTAAGCTGATGTTTAGAGAACCTGAATCAAAATAAGAAAAACGATGAAAACCTGGCTGGCTTGATTCCGGTCAGGTTTTTATCAATTTGTCAGTGACTTTTGAAATATTGTATGCTACAATAAGACGGGGAGAGATCGTACTTGCGAGAGCTTGTATTCATTTAGCCATATAAAAGAGGAGGTGGAACATATGGCGCTGGCAAATGAGGATTTACAAGCAATTGCTCATTTACTTGATTTGAAGATCGGCAGTGCTTTGCAGCCGATTACAGAAGAAATCCGCGAGGTGAAAGAAGACCTTAGAGGGGCGAAAGAAGAAATACGCGAGATGAAGGAAGAC
>CAYWRB010000002.1:19339-23998 GCA_964460025.1 uncultured Hungatella sp. | reverse complement strand
CGCGAGATGAAGGAAGACCTTGAAGGGGTGAAAGAAGACCTTAGAGGGGCGAAAGAAGAAATACGCGAGATGAAGGAAGACCTTGAAGGGGTGAAAGAAGACCTTAAAGGGGTAAAAGAAGAAGTCCGGGATTTAAGAGAGGACATGGAAAATGTGAAAGAAGACCTTAAGGGAGTAAAAGAAGACCTTAAGGGAGTAAAAGAAGAAGTCCGAAAAATCAATTTCCATTTGGAAAATGTTACGGACAGAAATATCAGTCTTCTTGTAGAAAATTATGTCCCGGCGGCAAATCGGTTTGAGAGTGCGGCAGAGGAGATAAGGGCGATACAGTCGGATCAATACATCATGAAAAAGATGATCACAAAGCACTCGGAGATGTTCCAAAAGATCAGTCTGGCTGCTACATAAGGAAGAAGACCGGTTTGTATTGGTTGGTGAATTAAGAATTCAGAAGCAACAGGCTGTTCTCTGCTTTGATAGAGTGCAGCCTTTGTTGTATATAAGGAAGGCAATTTAGCATGAAATTCAGAACCGTAAATTATACCATAAGCTCCGGACGGCTTCCGCCGGAATTTGAAGGATTTAAGATCATCCATTTTTCGGACCTTCATGGTGCCCTGTACGGAAGGGATAATGAGGAACTGGTACAAGAAATCAAACGGATCAGCCCTCATATGATTCTTATGACCGGAGATATGGCGGACAGAAGTCCTCAGGCCATACCAAGATTTGAGAATCTGTGCTGCCAGATTTGTGATGACTATCCGGTGTACTATGTTCTGGGCAATCATGAGCAGGAGATGGATGCGGATGTCTTAAATAAGCTTCTGGAGAATGTGAAAAAGATGGGAATTACCGTTCTTATGAATGAGTGTAAGACCATCTCCCGCCATGGCGCTTTTATAAAAATATACGGCCTGGTTACGCCTATGAAGTACTATAAAGATATCTTAAAGGAGTATGAATGGGGTGTGAAATTTTCTGCGGGGGATGCCGAAAACCTGCTGGGCAAAGGGGATGATTCCTGCTATAAGCTTCTTCTGACCCATAATCCTCTCTACTATCCGGCGTACCGGGATTGGGGAGCGGATCTGACGCTGTCAGGGCATATTCATGGAGGGATTATAAGAATTCCAAAATTGGGGGGCCTATTGTCTCCGGATCTGACCTTCTTCCCCAAATATGATGGAGGTCACTTTAAGGAGCAGGGAAAGGATCTGGTGGTCAGCCGGGGGCTGGGCAATCATTTTCTGATGCGGGTCATGAATCCGCCGGAATTCGTATGCATTACATTGCACCGAAGCCTTGACACCAAAAGATGAATATAATGGGAACAAAAGAAAATGCTGTCGGAACACCAAAAGATGTCCGGCAGCATTTCTAGCTTTAAAAACATTATTCCACGGTCACGGACTTCGCCAGATTTCTGGGCTGGTCTACATCCAGATTTTTTCCCAGGGATGCATAATAAGCAATGAGCTGTAAGATGACAGCAATGGGAAATACGGTAAAAGCATCATCTACATCTGGAATGCGGATGTGAATATCAGCCAGATTCCCTTCTACGATGGCGGATTCTTTGGTCAGAAGGATTACAAAGGCACCTCTGGCTTTTACCTCCCTCACATTGGAGATCAGCTTGGAGAATACATGTTCCTGAGTGGCAATGGCAATGACAGGAACTCCCTCCGTGATAAGGGCAATGGTTCCGTGTTTCAATTCTCCGGCAGCATACGCTTCCGCGTGAATATAAGAGATTTCTTTTAGCTTTAAGGCTCCTTCCAAGGAGAAGGCGTAGTCTCTTCCGCGGCCGATGAAGAAGGTGTCGCTGTGTTGAATCAGATGGGTAACCAGGTTTTTCTCTTCTTCCCTGCGGCTGATCATGGTTTCCATAGCCGGGATTACATCCAGAAGTTTGGACAGGAATGACTCCGCCTGTTCTTTTGTATAATTACCGCGTACCAGAGCCATGCGGCAGAGAATCATATAGAGAGCAGCCAGCTGGACAGGGTATGCCTTGGTGCTGGCTACGGCGATTTCCGGGCCGGCATGGGTGTAAAGGACGTAATCGCTTTCCCTGGCAATGGTGGAACCTTTTACATTGACAATAGACAGAGTCTTGGAGCCATAGGATTTTGCCAGCCTCATGGCAGCCAGAGTATCAATGGTCTCACCGGACTGGGAGATGACAATGACAAATGTTTTCTCGTCAATCAAAGGTTCTTCATAACGAAATTCCGAAGCGATTGATACGGACACCGGAATCCGCAGTAAAGGTTCCGACAAGGCCCTGGCAACCATACCCGCATGCATGGCCGTGCCGCAGGCAATGATGTGGATCCTGTCACAAGTTTCAAAAACAGAGTCCGGAATCTGGTCATCCGTAAAATCGGGAAGCCCTCTGGTGATACGGGGAAGAATGGTGTTTTTCAAAGCCTCCGGCTGTTCATAGATCTCTTTTAACATAAAATGGGGGAAGCCATTTTTCATGGCAGCATCCATGTTCCAGTTTACTTCCAGATATTCAGGCTCCGTTTTATTTCCCTTTTTGTCATAGAGGGTAATCTGATAAGGAGTAAGCTTTACGATCTGCTGTTCCGGAAGAACAAAATACCGCCTGGTATAAGGAATCAGAGCAGTCAGATCCGACGCGATGATGGCGCCGGAATGAGTATAGGCAGCCACAAGCGGACTTACATTTCTTACCCCGTATATTTCTCCCGGGCGATCTGAAAACATGATGCAGAAACCATAGGATCCTTCCAGACAGAGGATCAGTTTCTCAATGGCTTTTGTGGGATTTCCTTCGTAAAGGGCATCTAAAACCCAGGCGGCAACTTCAGAATCTGTCTGGGATTTCAGCTTTTCTTCCAGATGGTAATCTTTTGTCAGTTCCCGGTAGTTTTCGATGATGCCGTTATGGATCAAGGTTACTTTTCCTGCCTGATGGGGATGTGCGTTTTGATCCGTTACATCTCCGTGAGTTGCCCATCTGGTATGTCCTAAACCACAGTGGGCGTTGTCTTTCATCTGAGAACAAAATTCTTTTAAATTGGCTACTTTTCCAGTTTTCTTGATTAACCGGATGTTGGAAAAGGCATCAAAATAGGCGATGCCGGCACTGTCATATCCCCGGTATTCCAGCTGGGAAAGACCGTCAAGCAATATCTTTTTGGCATTTAATGGGCCGGTATATCCGATAATTCCACACATAATCTGTGATCTCCAATCTGTTTTTAAATTTTGGAACATACTCCGGTTATATCCTGTTTGTTTTGCAGTTGCCCGCATATTTCAGGACATATACACGCCCGGAGTGGCATGGAAGGGCATCCGCCGAAGATTTCGATACTCCCTTCACCTCGTTAACCGGTTTTACCCGGCAAAACAGCCGTTCACGGTCGGTAAAACAGGTGCATGGCGCTTAAACTTGCTATAAAATACTTGTGCCTCCTTAAACACAAGTTCTTCCTATTATACTCCTAATATAGAATATGAGTCAATCGGTTTATGGTGAGCGCCGAAGGCTTGGAGGCCCGGTAGTAAAACGAATCATGTTATTTTAATGAATTGTTAATGTTTTTGTACTGTTTTTTAGAAAGAGAATATGTTATATTTTATATCTAACAGAAAAAGGAAATAAGATGGAAAATGAATTTTAAGACGAGAAAATTATATGAAAATATATTATTAAAATATTCCGGAGTAGCCGAGTGCTGTTTGATGGCAATGGGAGGTGTCTGTTCTATTTTTTTGGCAAGACAGTATCAACCCATAGACCGGTGGGAAGGCCTTCTGGCAGCAGTGGAAGCAGTTTATGCTTCGGCGGACCCGGAAAATGCAACGAGCAGGGATATAACAAAGGAAATAGAGGTACTCTTAAGTAGAGGCCCAAAAGAGGAGGATAAAGGAAAAGGGAAAAAAATACCGGTGGTCAGAGAAGGGCCTTCTGCCGACTGTCTCAATATGGCTTTTGTGTTTCCGGAAGGAGCTTCGGAACCGATGGACAGCATAGCCGGAAAGGCATTTTCTGTACTTTCTCAGAAAGACGCCGGCTGGATGGCAGAGATTTACCGCCTTACTTCCCAATCCCCAGCTCAGGTGGCGGCTAGAGCAGGGAAGAATCTGAAGCAGGGAGAAAATCCAAAATCCTGGGGGAAAATAAGAGTTTCTTTTTATGACGGAGATAAGGCTCCTATAAGCGGATATTCCAATGCCAGAGAGATTTTGTCTCTGGCCAGTGTTTATGCCTATTATCAAGATATTCAGGATGAGAAGACATTTATGGATTATGCACAGGAACTGTGGAGAAATTCCCACAGCTACCGATTTTCTGTCAGTGATTTCTATTATTGTGACGGAAGCTGTTTGGAGCAGGAGGAAGAAGATGATGAAGAAGCCATAGAGGGTGCTGTCTATGATGAGGCTGCAGAGGCTTTGAGTGTGGCCGGAGAGGAAATCTTGGATGGTGTGTATACGGAAACACTGGCAGATGAGGGGCAATCATCCATAGGCAGTGAAAGCGGAGGCCCAGGAGGATCATCAGGAGCCGTAGGAAGCAAGGGACCAGGAGGACCATCGGCGGCCGGAGCAAATGAAGATCCGAAAAGACCATTAGAAAGCAGCGGAAGCAGAGAGAGCGGAGAACCGGGAGGTCCG
>CAYWRB010000002.1:0-19239 GCA_964460025.1 uncultured Hungatella sp. | reverse complement strand
GAGAAAGTCAGGAGCCGCCGCAATCTGGCATCGGTGAGAGCCAGCCTCAGGAGGATAATATCAGTGAAGGAAAAGTGGCATTAGAGAACGAATTGTCAACAGAAAGTGTCGTGTTAAAGGATCCGGGTATGAGAGTATCCTTGGAGGCAGAAGAAGAATCAAGATTGCCGGCTGAGGAGACTCTGAAAGTGGGAGACAATTCTTTGACCATGGCACCAGATCCATTGGAGGCATTAAGGGATCCCGGAGATCAGGCAGTCTCCCGATCTGCGGAAACTTCTGAGATCACTGAGAAAACAGGATCCTCTGAAATCGGAGGCCAGGAGGCCACGGAAGCAGGGACTAAGGCTCCTTCTGATTCAGGAAAAAAATCTAAGGGTAAGTCAGGTTGTCAAGGACATTTGGATTTAACGGTAAGTGCATATATTACAGGACTGAAAGAAGAGAAGAGTCTATTTACGGAGGACAGTATTGGAAATAAAGAGGAAGCCTGGACGGAAAAATGGCAGGGCTGGGGTGAGGAGTGTCAGAGGTATGCTATAGAACTGGAGGCGCAGGACTGGTACGATGCCTATGGTCTGACAGTTTCTACCAGCATGTATGTACGCAACCCTCTGTCCG
This sequence comes from uncultured Hungatella sp., assembly GCA_964460025.1. Taxonomy (GTDB): domain Bacteria; phylum Bacillota; class Clostridia; order Lachnospirales; family Lachnospiraceae; genus UBA3402. Next base: position 18,618 of record CAYWRB010000002.1, on the reverse strand, counting down.
CTTCGGAAATTTCCTACTATGCAGGTCTGATGCCGGAAGATACCTCACAGGAGCGGAAGAAAGTAATCTATTGTGCTCTGGAATCCGTAGGGAGAATCCCTTATTATTGGGGAGGAAAACCTTCGCAGCCAGGATATGATGGAAATGGCTTCGGTACCGTTGTATCTTCGGACAAAAGAGGGCGGGCATTAAGAGGGCTTGACTGTTCCGGCTGGGTAAGCTGGGTATTTTGGACCGCACTGGGTGAGCATCTTCCATATGCAAGCACCAGTGGATTTGTTTCAGGCGGAAAAGCCATTGAGCGTGATAAGATGAAGCCGGGAGATTTGATTCTTAAGACAGGGGAAGATTCTTCCCATGTATCCATGTTTCTTGCCTGGGCGGAGGATGGGAGCATGTACCTGATACATGAAGTGGGAAATTCTACGAACAATGTTACGGTGGGACGTTATCAGTTTGACTGGCCTTATTATAGAAGTTTTTTTAGAGATGAATAGATTTAAGAGGGATAAGAGTGATGGAAGATCGACAGGATGAAGTAGAGAGAATGCGTGCCCGAAAGCAGAGAAGAGATCAGCTTCGGCAGGGAAGAAATAGCCAAAGGGAGTTAGAGATCATTGATTTTGACGACTTAGAACGTGTAAGGGCCCGCCGTACGGAGCTTGATGACAGCCTTGGAAGGCTGAATCTGCAAAAAAACAACAGGACAGCCGGTCAGAAACGTTCCGGGCAGGAAAAAAATACGGAACGCTATGTCAGAGACCAAAGGTATGAAGCCATAACCAGGCAGGTGAAAGAGGCCAGGGCTCAGAAAACGGAGTCCGCTGTCCGTCAGGCGGCAGAGGAGAGGCGGAAAAAGCGACATAAAAAGAAAAAACGAAGAACCTTTTTCGGTCTGCTTCTTTTATGCCTTTTCTTAGGTGGCATTTTCTTTTATTTTAGAGGGACTACAGGAAGCAAATACTGGACCGTAGCCGTCTTTGGTGTGGATTCCAGAGACGGAGGGCTGGAGAAAGATAATCACTCTGATGTGGAGATGGTCTGCGTGGTCAATCGGGAGACCGGGGAGATTCGTATTGTGTCTGTCTTCCGGGATACCTACATGCAGGTCAGCGGGGAAGGAAAATACCACAAGATAAACCAGGCCTATTTTGACGGAGGCCATAAACAGGCAGTGGAAGCATTGGAGAGAAATCTGGATCTAAAGATTGATGATTATGCGACATTTAACTGGAAGGCAGTAGCAGATGCTATCACCATTCTGGGCGGAATCGACCTGGAGGTTTCCCAGAGTGAGTTTGAGTACATCAACGGGTTTATTACGGAAACGGTAAATTCCACCGGATTAGGCTCCTATCAGCTGGACCATCCGGGGATGCAGCATTTGGACGGCGTACAGTCCGTGGCTTACGCCCGTCTCCGTCTGATGGACACAGACTATAATCGGACGGCCAGACAGAGACTGGTGATCTCTCTCGCCATGGAAAAAGCGAAGCAGGCGGATATAGGCACTTTGACTACGGTTATCAACACGGTGCTGCCCCAGATCTCCACCAGTGTTGGGCTTAATGATCTGCTTCCTCTGGCAAAAAGCATTAAGAAATTTCATATGGGTGAAAGCGGAGGATTCCCGTTTTCCAGAGGAGAGACTTACATAGGGAAAAAAGACTGTGTGATTCCGCTGACGTTGGAGAGCAATGTGATCCAGCTTCATCAGTTTTTGTATGACGATATGGAATACCAGCCTTCTTCCACGGTGAAGGAGATCAGCGCCCGGATTGCGGCGGACAGCGGAATGGGAGAAGTGGCGGAAAATGCGCCGGAAGCCAAAGTGGGAGGAAGCAGCGGCGCTTCTGGCAGTGATACTTCTTCCAGCCAGGAAGTTCAGACACAGCCGCCTGCGCAGGAGACGCCTGAAGAGACCGTACAGGAAAGTATATCCATGGAGGAAACTTCCGCAGAAGAGACTGAGAGCAGTCCGGACGGTGTCGAAGACGGTGAGAGTTCTGAGGAAAATATTGTGGAACCATCAGAGATAGGACCAGGGATAGGACCAGGAATGGGACCGGGAATGGGACCGGGAGAGAGCAGTCCGTCTATGGAACCATCCGACCCAGGAGACAGCCACAGACCAGGAGATGGCTTTGGGCCGGGAGGGCCAGGATATCAGCCGGAATCCACAGAAGATTTTTCGCAGAGGCCATCTGATCCCACAGAATATACGGAACCAATAGGGCCTGGAAACCCAGGCCCCACATCGTAGCTTATCGATTGCAGCTTACGGACAATAACCTATATCTATCCTTTGACGCCCCCGCCGGTAACACCTGCAATGATTTTTTCCGACAGGAAAATATACAGGATGAAGGTAGGGAGAAATACGATAACCACTGCCGCGAACATGCCGGCCCAGTCTCCGGTGTATTTCATGGAATTGATCATGGAATACAGTCCTACGGCGATTGGGCGCAGCTTATCGGAGTTGGCAAAAATCAGGGAAATAAAATATTCGTTCCAGATATTGATAAAGTTAAAGATGGTAACGGTTATGATGCCAGGCTGGGCCATAGGCAGCATAATCAGCCAGAAGGTCTTGGTGGGAGGACATCCATCGATGGCGGCTGCCTCCTCAAAAGCCCGTGACAGGTTGCCGAAAAATGTCATCAGAAAAATAGTAGTGTAAGGAATGTTTATGCCGATATAGAGAAAAATCAGCAGGATGGCATTGCTCATCACATGATTTAAGATTCCCAGATTGGCCACAATACCGAATAGGGGAAGAACAATCATAACCACCGGAACGCCCATGGCAGACACGAAGCCTGTCTGAATCAGCTTGTTTCCCGGGAATACAAACCGGGCCAGGACGTATGCGGCAGGAGCGCAGATGACGATTAAAAGGCTGCATGAGATGATGGAGTAAATCAGTGAGTTTCTGAAAATCCCTGCCACATCGGAATTGATCCACGCTTTTTTATAGTTTTCAAAATGAAGTCCTGAGGCCAGCAGCTTATTGGAGAATATTTCCTTGGTGGTGGAGAAACTGGCAAGCAGTACCCATCCCAGGAGAACAAAGGTAAAGGATATCCATAAAAGCAGGATCAGATATCCTGGGGCAAGACGCAGTTCTTTTCTCCAGTTTACCGGTTCACGGTATTTGTTTTTCTTCAACATAATCTTCCCCTCCTTTAGAATTCCAGGTCGTCATCTTTAAGCAGATGGTTGCACAGCCAGAAGACAGCTACCACGCAGATACTTAAGAGAACGCCGATGGCAGCGCCGAGACCGGAGTTTCTCTCAGTGATACTGTTTCCGGCACCGAAGATCTGCATATACATATAAACCATGGGTGTGATGGTCTGAGTGTCTGCCGTAACCGTGGAAAACAGCTGGGACCACACGAAAAAGCCTACGCTGGTAACGCTCCACATGGTAATGTTCGTCTTGAAAACACCCTTTAACAGAGGCAGAGTGATATAACGGAACTGATTGAATTTGTTGGCGCCGTCCAGAGTGGCGGCCTCAAAATAATCAGAACTGATGCGTTCGATGCCGCTGGCAAAGATAAGCATATGATATCCTACCATTCCAAAACAGTAGGCAAGCAGGAGAGCGGCAAACTTGTGGTCATTGTCCAGCCACTGGATCTTGGATAAAGATGTAAGTCCCAGATTGGAAAATACGGTTTTTAAAAGGCCGAACTTGGGACTGTATACATACTGAAGCCACATGGTAGCCAGAGCAACGGCACTGACAATGTTGGGCAGGTAGATAACCGCCCTGAAAAAGCTTTTAAAGCGTATTCCGCTGGTGATGATAACCGCAAACAAAAGAGCCAGAGACATAACGATCAGGCCTCCGAAAAGCCAGATCCGAAGAAGATTCCACATGGAGATACGGAACAGGCTGGTGTTGGCCAGCTTGACAAAATTGTCCAGGCCTGTAAACTGCCATTTGGCTACCGGATCCGTGATTCCGTCGATCCTGAAAAAGCTCATGATTATGGTGCGGATGATGGGATATAGGAAAATAATTGAGAATATCAACACTGCAGGAGTCAAAAACAGTATGATCATGCCTTTATTTCGTTTCATCCCGGTTCCCCCTTTCATTAAATAAAAGGCGGCAGCGAATCCCTGCCGCCTTTTTAAGTTTTCCTGCCTAATCCGGCACTGCCGGAAAGCTTATCAGTTACCAGCCTTCTTTAAAGCGTCTACAAAGCCCTGAGCATCGATGCTGCCGCCACAGAGTTTTAAGAAGTTCTCCTTAATGATAGGAGTCATGTCGGCATTGGCCTCAGCTCCTGCAGCCCACGGATAACGGGTGGTCATGCTGTCCATAACCGGTTTTACACAGGAGATCAGCGCCGGCCACTCGGTATTGTTAGAGTCTGCCGGGATACCGATGGAAAGCTCGGAAAGCATCTTGTCAAATTCACCCTGGGTGATGTAGCAGATCAGCTTAAATGCGTTCTCGGCATTCTGGGAATCCTTGTTGATTGCCAGTACCTGAGCGCCGTAGTTTGCCGCATCCACTCCGTCGGTTCCGCCTTCTACTTCCGGATAGCTGAAGCATCCCCATACGAAGTCGTCCCCAGCCATATCCTTCACTTCATTGGGAAGCCAGGAACCGTTTAAGTACATGGCAGCCGTTCCCATAGCCAGCTCCTGATTCTGGCCTGCCGGCCAAACATTGGAAGCAATGGTCTCGGAGAAATATCCCTTGCTGGCGAAATCGGCATATGCCTCTGCCGTTGCGGTAACCGATGGGTCATCCCACTGGCCGCCTTTCACAATTTCTTCCGTCTTGGGCTCGCCTACCAGTCTGGACATATGATAACCGAACATACAGGTGATATAAGCGTCGTCACAGGTGATGGGAGTGTAGCCTGCTTCCTTGATCTTGGCACATGCAGCATCCAGTTCGGCCCAGGTAGTGGGAACACTGGTTACGCCCGCCTCATCAAAGATAGCCTGGTTGTAGAAGAATGCAAATACGTTTGGCTGATAAGGAATGGATTTTAAGGTGCCGCCGCCGACTTCGCGGCAGGCCGCTATCAGACCGGCATTGGCCGTAGCTTCATAATCGGCTGCCTTTGCCAGATCCTCCAGATCCATAAGATACTGGCCCCAAGTGGTATTCACACGGTCGATATCCTCATCAAATAAGTCGATATTGGTTCCTGCGTCCAGTGCCGGCTGAAGTCCCTCGCGGATGCCGGTACGTCCTTTAAATTGCAGATCCACGGTGATGCCGGTGTCCTCCGTAAATTTGTCAACTGCTGCCTGAATGGCCTGTCCCTGAGGCTCCGTAGCCTCCCACATGGACCAGTATACCAGACTGCCGCCGTCTCCGGCAGGCCCCTTGGCCTCTTCTTCCGGTTTATCTGCCGCAGCTGCGGTTGTGGTCTCTGCCGGTTTGTCTGCTGCCGCCGTTGTAGTTCCTGCATCACTGCCGCCACCGCCGCATGCGGTCAAAGAAACTGCCATTGCAGATGCCAGAACCAGTGACATGATTTGTTTCTTCATAAATAATATCCTCCTCTTTCTTGGTGCGTAGCCTTACATTACTGATGTCTCTAGTATAGTAAAAATGCACAGAAAAAGATTTGCACAATTAGCTCTTATATTTATACATTAGGGCTCTTTGTTGTGAAAATGCATAGCTATAATACAAAAAAACCAAAATCATTTGTATTTTCGACGATTGTTTTTGAACGCCATTGTCGTGGAATTTTATACTTTGCCGATCCATGGGGCATGGAACGGCATAAGGGGTTACAAGTTTTCCCAGAGGATCTGGCTTCCTTCCAGATGAATCACCCTGAGGTTTCCGGAACCGTCATAGACACCGGTATCCTGGGCATCCCCGGAATTATTGACAATAGCGTATTTTTTTGATTCCGGATATGCGTGGACCTCACATAGAGGATTATCCGCAAACCATCGTGTCAGACATCCCTCTTTGCCTGCACTGTAATATAAGCTGCGCAGAAGAAGCCTGGTGTTTTCATAGCCGTAAGGAAGGCCGGCAATGTAGACACCCCTTCCTTTGCCGTAAGGATGGGCGCTTATGTGGATCTCTCCGTTGGAATACTCCACGATTTCCGTATTTTCAGAGAGAGCATAGATGTTGTGTATGCTTTCGCCAAAATCAAAAGCGGACTTTCGATCCTCTTTCAGAAAATGATGTTCCGGTTCTTTCGTAAAATATTTATCGGTAGACAGGGTAAAGCCCAGCTCCTTATCCACGCCCAGCACGTCTGCCAGCTGGAAGAAGCGGCCTCCAAAGTGGACTGCGGATGGGTCTCCGATTCCCACGAAACCGCCGCCTTCATAGACGAAACGGCGGATGAGGGTTACAAGCTCCTGGTTCAGCCATGTCTCTCCGCCGGAGAAAGCGGTACCGGCAGCGCCGGCATTGATTATGACGTCAATATCCTCAGGAATTCCATTTTTTAGGATCTGCTCAAAGCTCAAGAACACTACGTCCACCCCCATGCCGCTTAAGGATTCCAGCATGCCGAAATAGGAATAGGTCTGTTTGTACCAGAGAGCGTGGGCTACCATAAAAGGCTGCCAGGAGCGCAGTTCTCCCCAGCAGTTGAGGACAGCGACTTTCAGGCCGCAGTAAGGGCGGCTGCCTCCGATATTGTCATAGATCTCCCGAAATTCATCGGTTACCTTCTCAATATAATCCACAAATTCAGGGAATTTGTAGGCAAGGCTTAAGTATCCGCCATAGCCGATCCGATCTACAGGCTTTCGCATCAGGGCTCTCCTGGCGCCCAGCCAGTTTTCCTTGGCTTCTATGCAGGGATCATTTCCCTCATGGAAGGTATCCGGGAAAAAGTAGGGTAAGAATCTGCCTTCCGTATATTTCACGCCTGGAATGTCGGAAATCAGCCGCAGAGTGGCGCCTCCGCCTACGCTGCCCACCACTGCATCCAGCCCGATTTCCGGAAAATATTTTCCGTAGGGTTCCGTTCCGATCCAGTTGTCTCCTAGAAACATCATGGCTTCCCGTCCGGCATCATGGACGAGATCCACCAGTTCTTTGGCCTTTTTTGCCACGAAACGCTGGATAAAGTCCATATAATCCAGATACTGCCTGGTGGGCACCCGGAAGGTGGAATTGTAGTAGCCATTATCCACAATGTCTTCAGGCCTTAAGCGGTAGCCGTATTCCTGCTCAAATTCCTCCAAAGCTTTTACCGACACCGTGGCCCCGTAGCCGAACCAGTCCACAAATTTCTCCTTTGCCTTGTCATTGAACACCAGAGTAAAGTGGTAGAAGAAGGTGGTAAACCGGACTACGTCTGTTCTGGGGTTGTCTTTCAGCCATTGAATGAGGTATTCTTTTGCAAACCGGCCGGAAGCCGGCTGACGCACATCAAAGGGGATTTCGTGAGGCTTGTCCCCCCAGTCGTTGGTGATGTGGTTGTACATCTGGGTAGGATCCCAGAGTGCGAAAACCAGGAAGGATACGGTGTATTCGTGAAATGGAAGAGCATGATTTACCGTAACGGTGTGCCGGGTTTTATCCACGTCCCAGAATTCCGTATCCACGGCATCCCCAAGGGTCCGGTCCATAACCTCCCACCAGATTTTGCAGTCGTGGATATAGTCCGGCGATACCTGTTGGTCAAAGTAACCTTCCATAAACGGAATCTCCACCCTATCCCCTGAAGCTGTCACCCGGCGGCTCATAAGGTACATCTGCTGACATTCTTCCATGTGTTCTTTCGCAAACTCGTTATGTCCTCTGGCTACAAAATAGGTGGTATAAATGGAGGCATCCAGCGTCTTGATCTCCTCCGGAAGCTTTGTTCCGTCGCTGTCACGAAGAGCATCCGCACCCCAGCGCTCCATGATTTCCTTTGTTTCATTTAAAAAGTTCCCTTCACTGGGAAGGGTAACCCGTCCTTTCGTTTTTGACATTCTTCCTCCGTTCTGCCAATTCTTGCTCCCTGTTTTCGTTTGTGTTATACTTTCTTATATCAACGAAAATCCGGTCTTCCGGATCCGTATCTCAAGAGGAAACAAGGAGGCTTTTTCATGGCATATAAAAGTACTTATCTGCGTACGGTTCTGTCTGTTCGCAACATTATTTCCATCCACTATTTTGATTATATGAGCGACTTTACCTTTCCTGGTGAGAGTCATGATTTCTGGGAGCTGCTGTGCGTGGACAAAGGCGAGATTGATGCGGCTGCAGGCAATGAGCGCCATACGTTGAAGCGAGGCAGCATCATTTTCCATCAACCCAATGAATTTCACAACGTCATCACCAACGGCCGCAGTGCGCCTAGTCTGGTAGTCATCGGTTTTGAGTGCAATTCCCCCTATATGGATGCTTTTCGAAATCAGATCCTTATGGTTCAGGAGACAGAGCGAGCTCTCCTGGCCCAAATTATTATTGAAGCCCGTCATGCCTTCTGCGGACGTCTGGACGATCCGTACCAGGAGGAACTGCTTCGCAATACGGAATCCCCTGGTTTCGGAACGGAGCAGCTGATCAGCAATTATCTGGAGGAGCTTTTGATCCACCTTTACCGCCGTTATTTTGTAAGTCCCCTTCCGGTTCCCAGCCGCAGTCCGGAATATCTCAGGATGGAAGGGCGGCCAAACGAGACCTATAACCGGATTATCCGCTGTATGGAAGAGCATATCAATGAGCAGCTTACCGTTGAAAAAATATGCCGGGACACCTTGGTAAGCCGCTCTCGGCTCCAGAAGCTGTTTCAGGAGTTCCACGGCTGCGGCGCCATGGAATACTTCACACGGATGAAGATTGACACAGCCAAAGAACTGATTCGGAAGAACCAGCTGAATTTTACCCAGATATCCGATCGTCTGGGGTATACCTCGGTTCACTATTTTTCCAGACAATTTAAAAAGATCACCCATATGACCCCATCGGAATATGCTTCTTCCATCCGGCTTCTCTCGGAGAAGAGAAATTCCTTCGCCGAGGACCGGGGATGAGGGGAGAGATATCTGCCGTACACTTACCTCTCGTATTTTTGTACGATGTCCGCCATTTCCTTCCATTTCCTTTCCATATCGGCAACCAAGGCTAACTGAGTGCGGCATCGGTCCAGATTATGTCCTTCCCTGCTGATATGGAAATATACGTCTCCCTGGAGATAATCGGTGAGAAAACGCATTCCGCATTCCAAGGTCATCATCTTGGCTCCGTAGGGAAGCAGTTCAATCTCTGTTCTTGTAAGGCGGCCGTTGCTTCCTTCCAGGAAGCCTTTGGTATAGATTTCAAAAAGAGGCAGTGACAGGGATACCTTGGACAGGTCCTGTTCATCTTCTTCAGCCGTGTTGGCGCCGAATCGGATGGAGTCCCCATAATCAAAGATGGAGAACCCAGGCATAATGGTATCCAGATCAATGATACACAGGGCCTGGCCTGTGGCGTCATCGATCATGATATTGTTTAACTTGGTGTCGTTATGGCTTACGCGGACAGGAAGCTTTCCTTCCTCCTTCAGGCGGAGGGCAAGCCCCATGTCGTCCTTTCGTTCACGGATAAATGCAATCTCCTCTGCCACCTGTCCGGCTCTTCCCATCACATCCTCCCTGACCGTCTTTTGGAATGTGTCAAACCGGACAGGAGTGTTGTGAAAGTTGGGAATGGTCTCATGAAGCTTGTCGGCTGGGAAATCTGCCAGCAGACACTGGAACCGTCCGAAAGCCTTTCCGCTCTGATAAAAATCCTCTGGTTTTTCCACCAGATTGTAGCAGGTAGCCTGTGAAATAAAAAGGTACATTCTCCAGAAATATCCAAGGCTGTCCCGGTAGTAATCCTGTCCGTCTTTGGTAGGAATCAGATTCAGGGTTTCCCGGTCCGGGTCTCCGTGATCTTTGATGATCTGATGGCGCAGGAAAGAGGTCACTCCTTTTACGTTGCCCATGAGACCTTCGATATCCTTAAAAACATCCTGATTCATCTGCTGTAATATGTAGGCATATTCCTTTGTATCATCCTGGCAGACCAGGCGATAGGTGTGATTGATATGGCCGCTTCCATATGGTTCACAGGATTTTATTTTTCCCTTTACCTCAAAGGCTTTAGCTGCCTCCAGCTTTCTTTCACAGCTGTTATTCATGATTTTCCTCCATTCTGTGTACGAACCCCTTACCCCCACAAAGTTTCAGGATAAAGTCCCTGTTCTTTCAAATGACGGATCGCCTGGATCACAGTTTCCTTGTCCTCCTTGTAGGTTACTCCGTACCACCGGTCCCTGCTTTCCAGAACCGTTACCTCACCTTTGCCTTCCTTCAAAAGCTGATCCACTACAAATGGAAGAAAATACTCACATTTTAACGGGTTCCCCGGCAGCTCTTTGTCAAGAAATGTACCAAAGCGATTGTCCAGTTCGTTTAAGATGCTTTCCGTAAATCCCCACAGATTCATAGACACAATGGAATTCCCAGGAAGAGTTACCCAGGTAGCGCCGTCATCTTCCGTGTATGCGCCGTCATCTCCCCGCTTTTCAATGTGGGTTCTCTCGTGGATATCCATAAGCTTTCCACGGTCATCGGTAACGCAGACTCCTCGGGCTACGTAACCGTTTTCCGTCATGGTATTGTTCAGATGGTATCCTACCATGGCATACTGGTATTTTTCGTTGTCTCTATATGATGTAAGCTGGCGGTACATTTCCCGGAAGGCCTGTTTGCCATAGTAATCGTCTGCATTGATCACGGCAAAGGGCCCGTCTATCACATCCTTACAGCACAAAATGGCGTGGCCTGTTCCCCAGGGTTTTACCCGTCCTTCTGGCACCGAAAAACCTTCAGGCAGTTTATTAAGCTCCTGGTATACATATGCTGTCTCCATATGCTTCTCCATGCGCCTGCCTACGTTTTCCTTAAATTCCTTCTCGATGGCTTTCTTGATGATAAAGATTACCTTCTCGAATCCTGCCTCTTTGGCGTCGTAGATGGAAAAATCCATGATGATATTCCCATATTCATCTACCGGGTCGATCTGCTTTAACCCTCCGTAACGGCTGCCCATTCCGGCCGCCATAACCACCAGTACCGGTTTCTTACCTTCTTCCATAAATGCTGCCTCCTTCCGGCTTGTTTGTATGATGAAATTCTTCTCCCTAAGTATAGCTGAACAGACTATGGAAATGCAATAGGCTGTTCTGGTTTTTGTTTGTACGATTGTTCCTTTTATTTGTATGAATGTACAATCCGGAAGCTGCATTCATAAGGGGTGCGATGATAAACAACCGCCGTATTGGGGGAACAAAAAGGACACCCCATCTGCCGCAGCAAATGCAGCAAATAAGGCGTCCATAAAAGGGGAGGATAAGTATTAATTTTCTCTGGTGTATGTCGATAGTATTGACAGGAAAACTTTATAATATACATGGATATTCAAAAATTTGAAAAAATTTACGGAGCATATACCGTTTGCCGAGGAGGGGAGTCGTTTGACATTAATTGAGAAGCTTCAGGCATTTCAGCCGTTTAATGAGCAGGAGGCCAGAGATAAGGAGATATTGCTCCATCAGCTTAAGACCCAGAAGGACATTTTTCTTCGATCCAACCAGACAGCCCATATGTCGGCTTCCGCGTGGGTGGTGAACCATGAGAGGAACAAGGTTTTGATGGCGTATCACAACATCTATGATTCCTGGTCCTGGCTGGGGGGACATGCGGACGGACAGGAGAATTTGCTGTCGGTGGCTCTTCGGGAGGTTAAGGAGGAGAGCGGCGTCAGCCATGTAAGGCCGGTGACGGACGATATTTTTTCCGTCGAGGTACTGACCGTGGACGGACATGAGAAGAACGGAGAATACGTTTCCTCCCATCTGCACTTAAATGTTACTTATCTGTTGGAAGCCGGAGAGGACGAACGGCTGCAGATGAAGCCGGATGAGAACAGCGGTGTGGCCTGGTTTGGCCTTGAGGAAGCGGTGGAGGCTTCCTCAGAAGTCTGGTTCAGGGAGAGAATTTACCGGAAGCTGAATAAAAAGCTTGCCGTAATATACGGAGGCGTCTGAAGTTTCTCATTGCAAAATCCATGGACTTGGTATATACTAACGAAAGAAATTGCAGCAGCAAAAAGGTAAGGCAGCTATAGGAAATCAATGAAGAAAAGGATGGATAGGAATATGGCATTGTTGGAAACTTGGCGGAATCTGGCTTACGGCGATGGTCTGAACGATAAAGAGAGAGAGAATCTGTGGTCCGGATATTTTGCGATTGAAAAGGGAATTTATGAGAAGATTCTTTCGGACCCGTCCCAGGTGATTGAAGGAACGGTTAAGGAGCTGGCAGAGAAATACGGCACGGAAATCCTGATTATGACCGGATTTCTGGATGGAATCAACGAGAGCTTAAAGGGATATGAGAACCCCATCGACACCATGGAGGAGGATACGGCTGTCAGGATTGAGATTGATCCGGAAAAGCTGTATTACAATATGGTGGGGGCCAAGGCTGACTGGCTGTACAATCTTCCCATGTGGAATGATATTCTGACAGAGGAAAGAAGGAAAGAATTGTACAAAGAGCAGAAGGCTTCCGGGACAATTGTAAAGGGTCATAAAATAGGAAGAAATGATCCGTGTCCCTGCGGCAGCGGCTTAAAATATAAGAAATGCTGCGGAAAAAATAAATAAGAGCACTTAGAGTACTTCAGAGCGATAAAACACAGGCATTTGGACAGGGGATTTCTGCAAATGCCTGTTTTTTGTAAGAACCAATGAGAGGCTGTCGCAAGCACGGCGCTCGGTTCATTGCCCGCGGAAATAAACGGCAGGAGGAGAAAACCCTATGGAAAGAAAGAAAACAGCCATAGTAACAGGCGCCAGCAGAGGGATAGGATTGGCAATTGCCAGACAGCTGGGATTGGATGGATATCAGATTGTGGCATTTGCCACAAGGCCCCAGGAAGCCTGCGGCAATCAGATGAAGATGCTGGATGAGGCAGGAATTACCTGGCACTACGTTCAGGGAACCCTGGACAGCAGCCAGGATCGGAAACGTCTGGTGCAGGAGACGGTGAAGCGGTTTGGAAGAATCGACGTGCTGGTGAACAATGCGGGGGTGGCGCCCCTTGAGAGAACGGACCTTCTGACCATGACAGAAGAAAGCTATGACCGGGTCATGGGAATCAATGCTAAGGGTACCATGTTCTTAACCCAGCTGGTGGCAAACCAGATGTTAAAGCAGGAGATAATCGGAAAGAAGAGGGGAACCATTGTGAATATAGGTTCCTGCTCGGCAGAGGTTTCTTCCGTAAACCGCGGAGAGTACTGTATATCCAAAAGCGCCGTGTCCATGATAACCACTCTGTTTGCAGACCGGCTGGCAGGGGAGGGGATACTGGTTCATGAAGTAAGGCCCGGGGTTATCAAGACGGAGATGACCAGTAAGGTACAGGAAAAATATGACGCACTGATTGAAGCAGGAACCTTTCCCATCAGAAGATGGGGGACTGCCGAAGATGTGGCAGATGCGGTCAGCGCCTTTTGCTCCGACCGGTTTTTATACACCACAGGAAATTACATTGATGTGGACGGAGGATTTCATATAAAACGGCTGTAGGATGAAAGAAGGTTCTTGTAAACCTTCCGGGGAATACACACGAAATGCTAAAAATAGGCATTTTGGCGCAATCTGCGGTCAGTACGGAGGATGTACGGACCCACCGTAAGGATTCGGGACTTTGATAGAAATCGGATGTTGGCAAAGAAAAAGATATATGAAATTTATTTATATATTTATAAATCATACTAATAAAAAATATTTTTTTCCAAAATAAATTGGAAATATTTATAAAAAATTAACAAAAAAATCACAAAGGTTTTAAAAAAATTAAATCAGGTTGCTACCAGAAAAATACTCCGGTTGTTACAAAAACCGCCTGCAAAACAGGCGGTTTTCTCATGGAAAGACTGTTTGAGAAGTTGTTCCTTTCTTGATAACGGGTTTCCCCTTAAGAGCCATGAGAGAGGCAGACGGGATTTGAAGACCGGCATTTCTTGTAGAATATTTAACAATTTAGGCAAGGCGAAATTTTCCTAAAAAACCAGAAACCTGCGGCAGGAGTTTTATTTTTTTAATTGAGAAGAATTCTTTTTTATGTTATACTTCTTACGATAAATGACAGCAAGAGTAAGATTTGCTTAAAAGATGTTCAGAAAAAGTATAGAAAGAGGGTTGGTTCGATGGGATTGGCTACATTTATAGGCGGCATTCATCCATATGAGGGAAAAGAATTGTCCGAAAATCAGCCGATTGAAGTCCTGATGCCAAAGGGAGAGCTGGTATACCCGCTGTCCCAGCATATCGGAGCGCCTGCCAAACCCCTGGTGAAAAAAGGCGACCAGGTGTTGGTGGGGCAGAGAATCGGTGAGGCCGGAGGGTTTGTTTCCGCTCACGTGATTTGTTCCGTGTCCGGTACGGTAAAAGGGATTGAGAAGCGTCTGGTGGCAAACGGCGCCATGGTTGACAGTATCATTGTGGAGAATGACAATGAATACAAAACTATGCCGGGGCTTGGGGAGGACAGAGATGTGTCGTCCCTGTCAAAACAGGATATTCTGGATATTGTAAAGGAAGCCGGCATCGTAGGCTTAGGCGGAGCAGGATTCCCTACACACGTGAAGCTGGCGCCTAAGGAGCCGAATAAAATTGATCATGTCATTGTCAACGGTGCGGAGTGTGAGCCGTATCTGACTTCTGACTACCGGATACTGATGGAAGAGCCGGAGACCGTGGTGGAAGGCCTGAAGGTAATACTTCGGTTATTTGACAATGCAAAAGGAATCATCGGCATTGAGAACAACAAGCCGGAAGCCATCAAAAAGATGGAAGAACTGGTAAAGGATGAGCCCAAGATTGAGGTTCGTACCCTGCTTACCAAATACCCCCAGGGCGGTGAGCGTACCCTTATCTACGCCACCACCGGAAGAAAGATTAATTCTTCCATGCTTCCTGCCGATGTGGGATGCGTGGTAGACAACGTAGACACCGTGGCTGCCATATACCGTGCGGTGTGCAAACAGACTCCTTTATTAAGGAAGATAATCACCGTAACCGGCGACGCCATTGCAAATCCAGGGAACTTCAGTGTCCGTCTGGGAACCAGCTATCAGGAACTGATTGACGCGGCAGGCGGATTTAAGACAGAGCCGGAGAAGGTGATCTCTGGAGGACCTATGATGGGACAGGCATTGTTTGATTTGTCTATCCCGGTGTCCAAGACTTCCTCCGCCCTGACCTGTCTGACCAAAGACCAGGTGGCGGAGTTAGAGCCTTCTGCCTGTATCCGCTGCGGGCGCTGTGTCAGCGTATGCCCCGGAAGGGTGGTGCCTCAGAAGATCATGAAGGCGGCAGAGCGGCATGACCTGGAGGCATTTGTGAAGCTGAATGGTATGGAGTGCTGTGAGTGCGGCTGCTGTGCCTATATCTGTCCGGCCAGAAGACCCCTTACTCAGGCATTTAAAGAGATGCGCAAGGCCGTGATGGCCAGCCGCAAGAAAGCGTAGGAGGCGGATTATGGGTAAATTGTTAAATGTATCATCCTCACCTCATGCAAGAAGCAGTGTGCTGACCCAGAACCTGATGGGGGACGTGGTCATTGCCATGATTCCTGCTGCGGTGTTCGGCGTATATCAGTTCGGATTAAAAGCGCTGCTGATCATTCTCGTGACGGTGGCAAGCTGCGTGTTAAGTGAATTTGTCTATGAAAGCCTGCTTGGCAAGCCCATCACCATCATGGACGGAAGCGCCCTGGTAACCGGCATGATTCTGGCACTGAACATGCCGCCGGAGATTCCTCTGTGGATTCCTTACCTGGGCGGCGTCTTTGCCATCATCGTGGTAAAGCAGCTGTACGGCGGCCTGGGACAGAACTTTATGAACCCGGCCCTGGCGGCAAGATGTTTCCTTCTGATTTCCTTTGCCAACAAGATGTCCACCTTTACGCTGGACGGCGTATCCGGAGCCACTCCCTTATCCGTATTGAAAAACGGCGGTTCCGTGGATGTGGCGGCTATGTTTGTGGGGAAAATTCCCGGAACCATCGGAGAAGTGTCAGTGGTTGCCCTGCTTATCGGTGCGGCTTATCTTCTGATTAAAAAGGTAATCAGCTGGAAGATTCCCGTAACGTATCTGGCTACCTTTGCCGTATTCGTATTTATTTTCGGACAGCATAACCTGAACTATGTACTGGCTCATCTGTGCGGCGGCGGCCTGATTTTCGGCGCGTTCTTCATGGCAACGGACTATGTAACCAGCCCCATTACCCCACGAGGACAGATTGTCTTCGGCGTGATACTGGGAATCCTCACCGGCCTGTTCCGTATTTTCGGCGGTTCTGCAGAGGGAGTGTCCTATGCCATTATCATCAGCAACCTTTTAGTGCCGCTGATTGAGAAAGTGACCTATCCCGTTGCATTTGGAAAGGAGGGCAAGAAAGCATGAGCAAAGGCGGATTTATGAAAGATGCCCTGATTCTGTTTGCCATCACTTTGATTGCAGGCGCATGCCTGGGCGGAGTTTATGAGATTACAAAGGGCCCTATCGAGGCAGCCAACCTGGCGGCCAAGGAGGAGGCCTTCCGTACGGTTTTGGCAGACGCCGCTTCCTTTAAGCTGGATGATTACACCCAGGCTCTGGAAAAGGCCAACACCGATGCCCCCGGTCTGGGCTTCGGCAACGTGTCCGTAGATGAATGCGCTACCGGCTTAGACGGCTCCGGCGCAGCCTTCGGCTATGTGGTAACCACCACCTCCAAGGACGGCTACGGCGGCGACATCACCGTATCCGTAGGCATCACCGCAGACGGCGAAGTAAAAGGCATCGAGTTTTTAACCATCGGTGAGACGGCAGGACTTGGCATGAACGCCACTCAGCCGGAGTGGAAGGCCCAGTATGCCGACAAGACCGTAGAGCAGTTTACCGTAACAAAATCCGGTGCATCGTCTGACGGGGAGATCGACGCCCTCAGCGGTGCCACCATCACATCCAACGCAGTGACTGGCGCGGTCAATCTGGCCCTGTACTTTGTCAACAGCTGCGTTAAACAGTAGGAGGTGGGATGATGAATAAATGTGTAGAGCGCCTTTATAACGGCATTATCAAAGAAAACCCGACCTTCGTCCTGATGTTAGGCATGTGTCCGACTCTGGCAACCACCACCACGGCCATCAACGGCCTTGGTATGGGCCTGACTACAACGGCAGTGTTGATTTTCTCCAACCTTATTATCTCTTCTTTGCGGAAGATTATACCTGACAGAGTGCGTATTCCGGCCTATATCGTAATCGTGGCTTCCCTGGTTACCATCGTGCAGTTGCTTTTGCAGGCCTTTATCCCCAGCTTAAACGAGTCTCTGGGAATCTTTATCCCTCTGATCGTGGTAAACTGTATCATCCTGGGCCGTGCGGAAGCCTATGCGGCCAAAAACGGCCCCTTGGAGTCTGCGTTTGACGGGATCGGCATGGGTCTTGGCTTTACCGTAGGTTTAACCAGCATCGCCATCTTCCGTGAGATTTTAGGCTCCGGCTCCGTATTCGGCTTCCAGTTTATTCCGGAAGACTACAAGATCAGCATCTTCGGCCTGGCTCCCGGAGCATTCTTCGTTCTGGCCGGCCTGACCGCATGGCAGAATCTTGTGAAAATGCCCTCCGCCACCAATGGAAGCGCACCGGAATCCGTTCTGGCCTGCGGCGGCAACTGTATGAACTGTACCGGCTCTGCCTGCATGGCAAACCATGCCACGTTGGAGACCAGACGCCTTCAGGCCGAGGAGGATGCCCTGGCAGCCAAGAAAGCGGATCTGGCAGCGAAACAGAAGGAACTGAGTGCAAAACTGGATAAGAAAGAAAATTAAGGAGGAGCGGGAACATGAAAGAATTAATTTTAGTAGTCGTCAGCGCTGCCCTGGTTAATAACATTATCTTAAGCCAGTTCCAGGGTCTCTGCCCGTTCCTGGGCGTATCAAAAAAGACCGATACTGCGGCAGGCATGGGGGTGGCCGTTATCTTCGTCATCACCCTGGCGTCCTTCGTCACCAGCCTGATCTATAAATTTGTCCTGGTACCCATGAAGATCACCTACCTGCAGACCATCGCGTTTATCTTGGTAATCGCAGCCCTGGTACAGTTTGTGGAAATGTTCTTAAAAAAGAGCATGCCGTCCCTCTACCAGGCCCTGGGCGTGTTTCTTCCTCTGATTACCACCAACTGCGCCGTACTGGGCGCCGCTTTAACCAACGTGCAGAAAGGCTACGGCATTCTCCTTAGCATTTTCAACGGCGTTGGAACAGCAGTAGGATTCACCATTGCTATCGTGCTTTTGGCAAGTATCCGAGAGAGCATTGAAGATAATGACATTCCAAACAGCTTCAAGGGATCCCCGATTGTCCTGATTACCTCCGGGTTGATGGCGATTGCATTTATGGGATTCGCCGGGCTTATTTAAGGAAGGGGGCAGCAAAATATGATGGGTTTGCTTTTGGCAGCCGGTGTCATCGGTGCTATCGGTATCATTATCGGTGTGCTCCTTGGGATTGCCAGCGAAAAATTTAAAGTAGAAGTAGACGAGAGAGAGATTTTAGTCCGGGCAGAGCTGCCCG
>CAYWRB010000001.1:13766-36202 GCA_964460025.1 uncultured Hungatella sp. | reverse complement strand
GATGAGATTTCTCTGATTTCAGATAAAGGACAGGAAACCTTTGAGATTGGAGAATGGGTGTCGGAATATCGGTGCAGCCGCAAGGCAGAGGGGCTTAAGTATCTGCGGGCGGAAATAAGGAGAAAGATGATTCCTACTGGGGAGATGCCTGCCCTGTTAACAAATCCATTTTATATTACACATACTGCAAAGGGAGAGAAGGCATGATAAAAATGGTTATTCTGGTTTTTAAAACCCACTTTGACATTGGGTTTACGGATCTTTCCCAAAATGTAATCGACAACTATTTTACAGGCATGCTGGATCAGGTGCTGGAAACCTGTGAGGCTACTCAGGACATGGGATCCCGCAGATATATATGGACCATGCCTTCCTGGCCTCTGAAGGTGATGTTGGAGCGATGTACCCCGGAGCGGAAAAAGCGGCTGGAACGGCTGATTGAGCGGGATCAGATTGTGTGGCATGCCCTTGCGTATACATCCCACTTTGATTTCTGCGGCCAGGAGGAATACAGGTACGGATTTACTTATGCCAGGGAATTGTCAGATACATACGGGAAGCCTTTTCCTGTCAGTGCCAAGATGACAGATGTGCCGGGACATGGCAGAGGGCTGGTTCCGCTGCTAGCGGAACAGGGAGTAAAGTTCCTTCATCTGGGCTGCAATGAATTTATCCGCCCTCCCAAGGTACCGGAATTGTTTTTCTGGGAAGGGCCGGATAAAAGCAGGGTATTAACCATGTACAATAAAGGATATGGTTCCGGAGAACGTGTACCGGAGGATTGGCCCTATTCTGTCTGGATGGCGCTGATGCATACACATGATAACTGCGGTCCACAATCCGCCAATACCATAAGGGAGATGGCGGCCAGGATTCAGAAGCGTTATCCGGAAGCAGAGGTGGTATGCGGAACTATGGACGATTTCTACCGGGAGCTGGAGAAAGAGGATCTCTGTGCAGTGCCGGTTATTGAAAAGGATTTGGCAGATACCTGGATTCATGGTGTGGGAACTTACCCGAGAGACGTAAAAACCATAAGAACAGCCAGAAGGACACTTAAGGAACTGAAAAAAAGGTATGAACAGTCAGAGCCTGAGATGAGTTCGGAGAACAGGGAACGGGCCCAGGCTCTCATGAGGCAGTGTGCGGACAAATTGATGCTTTTTGGGGAGCATACCTGGGGAATCGATGTGAAGACCTGGCTGAAAGGCCCCCGGGTATATGAGGAAGCAGCCTTTTGCGCCGAAAGAGAGAAGCCGGATTATAAAAAACTGGAAGAATCCTGGAGGGAACAGTCTGACCGTGCCCAGGAGGCATGGAAGGCCTGTCGGGATTTGGAGGATATGCTGCCGGTTCTGGAAGGCTGCGGCCAGAGGCCGGAGGAAGTACCAGAGGAAGACCTGCTAAAGCAGACAGACAGCGGCGTGATCGAAAACGCCTGCTTCCGAGTTCTGCTGGACGAAAAAACAGGCCGGATCGCGGAAATCCATAACAAGAAAACAGGCCTGCCGGTTCTGAAAGGAAGGGAGGGACGCCCTGCCCTTTACTATCAGTATGACAGGTATGGGATAGAGGATTTGACCAAATATTTAAGAAAGTCTGCACGCCGCTATTACGATTGGGGGATTCTGGACAATGGGAAGGACTCCTACCCGGAATGTGATCATATCACGGTTTTGCCGGAATTTCGGAGTTATAAGCTGGACGGCCGGCAGCTGAAGCTGTATTTTCAGAATCAGACCGATGAAGAAACTTATGGAAATGCAAGGTCTGTAGGCATAAGTTTAAGCTTTTTCGGGGAGCAGATAGAAGTTTCCGTCACTTTAGACGGGAAAGGGGCTTCTCCTTATACGGAAAGCGGCTCTCTGGTTCTGGAACTGGCTATGGACCATCCGGAATACGGAGTAAATAAGAACGGATATGTACTGAATCCTGAGACAGACATCATTGATGGGGGAAATCATGCCCTGTACTGTCTTGAGAACTTTGTGACGGCGCAGGAAGAAGGAAGAAAGCTTTGTGTTACGGCTCTGGATACTCCCCTTCTTGGTATCGGAGAAACCGGAATATACAAATTCAGAAAAAGATATAAAAGGAAGCGTCCGGCCCTGTATTTCAATCTGTTCAACAACATGTGGGGGACTAACTTTCCACAGTGGATTGAGGGGGACTTCGCTTTTCGGTTTATTCTGTTTGAGCCGGAGAAAATTTCGGACGAGGATTTGAGAAAACAGACGGAAGAAAAGGCCTGGGAGATGGAAAAAAATTCCTGAGATTGGTCAGCCCAATATTGATTTTGCAAAAGATATATGCTATAGTAATTCAAAATTAAATATGCAGCAATAAGGTGTCAGATGGTACTTTGTTTTGCAGAAGTCGATTCTGATGAAAAGGGAAACAGGTGCAATTCCTGTACGAACTCGTCACCGTAATTAGGGAGCAGAAGCCAACATGTCACTGGGCAACCGGGAAGACGGCGGATGTGATGATCTTTAAGCCGGGAGACCTGCCTTATTGTCGTACGGAAACGATTGTTTCAGACCACGAGTAACTGGTTGTACGTGCAGGACTATGGGAGACTGCCTTTTAAGTGGCAGTATTTTCCAGTGATTTTGCGTATAAACCCTTTGCCGTTACGGGAGAGGGTTTTTCTTTTTGTATGGCCGCCTGATAGAATCGTTTTCCGAACCGCTGCATTTTTGAACAAATGAATAAAGGAAGGAAAACTATGAAAAATCAGGCAAAAAAGGTATTGGCAGTTCTTTTCATTCTATTGTGCCTCAGCGGCTGCGGCAGCAAAGCGGTTCAGCAGGCGGCATCAGATCAGACAGCTGGGATGGAGACACAGAGTGAGGCAGCCCAGGCTGAGACAAAAGAGACAGAGACGGAGACTGACCAGGTCAGGCAGCAGGAAAATAAGGACACGGCAATTCTGGTAGTCAGTTTCGGAACCAGCTTTAACGATAACCGGGATGCCACCATCGGAGCTATTGAGCAGGCCATTGGAGATGCATTTTCCGATTATGAAGTGCGCAGGGCTTTTACCAGTCAGATTATTATTGATAAGCTGAAAGAACGTGATAACCTGGCAATTGACAACGTGACAGAGAGCTTGGACCGTGCGGTGGCAGATGGTATCAAGGAATTGATCCTGCAGCCTACTCATCTGATGGATGGTTATGAGTACAATGATATTTTAGACGAATTGTCTGGCTATGTGGATAAGTTCGATAAGCTTGTGGTAGGAGATCCGCTGCTTACAACCGACGAGGATTTCCATAAGACAGCCAAAGCAATTACGGAGAGGACAGCCTCCTATGATGACGGGAAGACGGCAATCTGTTTTATGGGACACGGAACGGAGGCCGATTCCAACCAGGTGTACGAAAAGATGCAGGCAGTACTGAAGGAAGACGGGTTTGAGAATTATTATATTGGTACCGTAGAAGCGTCTCCTGGGTTGGAGGATGTTGTGGCTGCCCTAAAAGAAAAAGGAGGCTATGAAAAAGTAGTTCTCCAGCCCCTTATGGTAGTGGCAGGAGACCATGCAAACAACGATATGGCGGGGGATGAGGAAGACTCCTGGAAGAACGTTCTGGAAGGCGAGGGATATGAGGTAGAATGCATTCTGGAAGGGCTTGGACAGATTCCGGCAATCCGGGACATTTATGTGGAACATGTAAAATCGGCGGCCGAAAAAGGAGTTGCCTTTACGGGTGCTGAAAAAGAGGAGTCCGTCGTACTGAAAAATGGTACTTATGCGATTGAGGTGGATTCCAGTTCTTCTATGTTTCGCATAGTGAGGGCCAGGTTGACAGTAGAGGATAATGGCATGAGTGCGGACATTACCTTAAGCGGTACCGGATACTCAAAGCTATATATGGGAACAGCCAGCGAGGCAGAAGGTGCGGCAGAAGAAGAATACATTCCTTTTTCGGAAGATGAAGAAGGGGCATACACCTATACCATACCGGTAGAAGCTCTGGATAAGCCTCTTGACTGTGCCGCTTTCAGCAAGAAAAAAAGTACCTGGTATGACCGTCAGCTGACGTTTCATTCTTCATCTGCCGCAGAAGAAGGAGAAGGTCCTCAAAGCCTGGGGCAGATGAAAGACGGTGTCTATGAGGTGGATCTTGTCTTTGCGGGAGGCAGCGGAAAGGCAGAGGTTCTTTCCCCGGCAAAAGTCACCGTGGCAGATGGAGCTGTTACAGCTGAAATACGATGGAACAGTCCCAACTATGACTACATGCTTGTAGATGGGGAGAAGTATCTGCCCATCAATGAAGAGGGGGATTCTGTCTTTGAAATCCCGGTTCCTGTTTTTGATGAAGAGATAAAGGTAATCGGAGATACGGTAGCAATGAGCAGTCCTCATGAGGTGGAATATACGCTGCTGTTTCGCCGGGAAACCATGAAGCAGAAGCAGCCGTAAAGAGGGGAAATCTATGGGGAGAAGAATAAGAAGATGGATAGGCTGCCTGCTTTTTGCATGGCTGCTGTGTCTTAGCAGCTGTAGCAGAGCTTCCTCTGTTGCTGAGCCGGCGGGCGCAGAAACAAAAGAAAGCAGGGAGGAAGAAAGTTCCGCAAAATTAATCCATGAAAGCACTATGGAACTGCAGTATGCCTCCAATTTCACCGTAGATTATTATGAAGGCGGCTATGTGCTTCTGACTACCGTTATGGATGGCAGACGTTTTTTAGTGGTACCCCAGGGAATGGAGGTGCCAAAGGATCTGGAGAAAGATACGGTGATTCTGCACCGGCCCATAGAAAATCTTTATCTGGTAGCGTCTTCCGCCATGAATATGTTCTGTGAGCTGGACGGCCTGGATGCCATCACCCTTTCCGGCCAGAAGGAGGAGGGATGGTACATCGAAGAAGCCAGGAAAGCCATGGCGGACGGGAAGATTCTCTATGCCGGGAAATACAATCAGCCGGACTATGAGCTGATCGTATCAAAAAAATGTTCCCTTGCCATAGAAAACAGAATGATATCCCATGCGCCGGAGGTGGTGGAAAAGCTGGAGTCTTTTCATATTCCGGTCATGGTCGAGTATTCCAGCTATGAGTCTCATCCTCTCGGCAGGGTAGAGTGGGTAAAATTTTTCGGAGCCCTTTTAGGGAAGGAGAAGGAGGCACAGGAACTGTTTGATGAACAGGTACGCATTTTGGAACAGGTAACGGCAGATGAAAGGACAGACAAAACCGTAGTCTTTTTCTTCATCACCTCCAACAACCTTGTACAAGTGCGGAAAAGTTCCGATTATGTGCCGAAAATGATAGAACTTGCAGGCGGCAGGTATCTTTCCGGAGAATCCGATGACACGGATTCCGGGCGCTCTACGGTAAATATGCAGATTGAGGAGTTTTATCATAAGGTAAAAGATGCGGACTATCTTATTTACAACAGTTCTATTGATGGAGGATGTGCTGACATGGCCCAGCTTCTTGAAAAATGTCAGCTTTTATCGGACTTTAAGGCAGTGAGGCAGGGAAACGTATGGTGTACTACCAACGATATGTATCAGCAGTCTATGGCTATCGGTTATCTGATCGAAGACATTCACACCATGCTTACAGGGGATAAGGAAAAAGAGATGAGATATCTTTTTCAGCTGAAATAAAATCATGACCAATGAGGAAGGAGAAAATTTCGTGGGGTATGACCAGCCAAAGGATGTTCGCACATCCGGAAAAATAAGAGCGGCAGCAGCCTTTCTCTTCCTTGGGGCGGGAACGATTCTGTTCCTTATCCTTAATGTCTGTATCGGCAGTGTGGAAATTTCCCTGAAAGAGATTGTAAAAAGCATGGTAGGCCAGCCGGTCAGCCAGTGGGCGCAGCAGATTCTCTGGGACATCCGCCTTCCCAGGAGCCTTGCGGCCCTGATTCTGGGAGGTGCCCTTGCACTGGCCGGATATCTTCTGCAGACCTTTTTCCATAACCCTATTGCAGGGCCCTTTGTACTGGGAATCTCCTCGGGGGCCAAGATGATTGTGGCTCTTGTCATGGTGTATTTCATGGGAAAGGGTATAGGTGTCACCTCCGCTTTCCTTATTGGAGCCGCATTTTTAGGGGCACTGCTTTCCATGGGAGTTGTTCTGGCCCTGTCATCCAAGGTGAGAGGAATGTCCATGCTGGTAGTAAGCGGAGTCATGATCGGCTACATTTGTTCGGCAGTTACGGAGCTGGTGATTACCTTTGCCGATGATGCGGATATCGTGAATCTGCATAACTGGTCCAGAGGAAGCTTTTCCGGCATGGCGTGGGACAACGTGGTGCTGATGGCTGTGGTGGTTACGGCCGCATCTGCGGCCGTTTTTCTGCTGTCCAAGCCCCTTGGCGCTTATCAGCTGGGAGAGTCCTACGCTCAAAGTATGGGGGTCAATATCCATAGGCTTCGGATCCTTCTGGTGGTATTGTCCAGCGTATTGTCTGCCTGTGTGGTGGCCTTTGCAGGTCCGGTTTCCTTTGTGGGGATTGCGGTGCCTCACCTGGTGAAAATGCTTTTGGGAAGTGTGAAACCGATTCTTATGATCCCGGCCTGCTTCCTGGGAGGAAGCATTTTCTGCCTGTTCTGTGATTTGTTGTCCAGAACGTTGTTTTCTCCTACGGAGATAAGCATAAGCACCATGACCGCCGTTTTTGGAGCCCCCATTGTGTTGTGGGTCATGGCAGGGCGCAGGAAGGAGAACCAGACTTGACAGAATATTATTTTAAGACAGAGAGTATGAGCGCAGGTTATCACGGATGTCCAATTGTCAAAGACATGGAAATCCGCCTGAATAAGGGAGAAATCCTTACGCTGATAGGGCCTAACGGCGCCGGAAAGTCTACGGTTCTTAAAAGTATAGCAAGGCAGCTGGCTCTGATCGGCGGAACGGTATATCTGGATAAAAAAGATATGGCTGCCATGTCCGGTCAGGAGCTTTCAAGAAAAATGGCAGTGGTTTTTACCCATAAGCTGAGGACAGAGCTGATGACCTGTGAGGACGTGGCGGCGGCCGGACGCTATCCCTATACCGGTCATTTTGGCATACTGTCATCCTCGGATTATGATGTGGTAA
Source organism: uncultured Hungatella sp. (assembly GCA_964460025.1). GTDB lineage: Bacteria > Bacillota > Clostridia > Lachnospirales > Lachnospiraceae > UBA3402. Next base: position 29,137 of record CAYWRB010000001.1, on the reverse strand, counting down.
AGGAAGCCATGGAATTGGTTCATGTGGCAGAGATAAAAGACCGGGATTTCACCAAGGTAAGCGACGGACAGAGGCAGAGAGTATTGCTGGCCAGAGCCATATGCCAGCAGCCGGAGATACTGATCCTGGATGAGCCGGTCTCTTATCTGGATGTGAAATATAAGCTGGAGTTTCTGGCAGTTTTACAGGAATTAAGGAGAAAAAAAGGACTTACGGTGATTATGTCCCTTCACGAACTGGATTTGGCCGCGAAGGTTTCGGACAGGCTCCTCTGCATTGGTTCAAATCAAGTGGAAGGATTCGGAACACCGGAGGAGATCTTTACATCAGGGTATATGACCAGGCTGTTTGGAATTTCTGAGGGAAGCTTCGAGGAAGAAACACAGACTGCGGAGCTTCCGGCGCCGAAAGGGAAAGCGCAGCTGTTTGTCATAGCCGGAAATGGTACGGGGGCAGGAGTATACCGCAGCCTTCAAAGGAAAGGCATCCCTTTTATGACAGGCATTTTATTTCAGAATGATCTGGATTACCCTGTGGGGAAGGCATTGGCGGCAGAGGTGATAGAAGCCGGAAGCTTTGAGCCTGTTCCGGCCGAGACACTGAAACAGGCAAAGGAGAAAATGGATCTGTGTAAGGCCGTAATCTGCTGCAGAGACACCTTCGGAAGCCTGGAGACAGCCAATCAAGAACTGTATCTCTATGGACGGGACAGTGGGAAACTTATAGAAAAAGGACAGATTTCATATGTCAAAGGTAATCATGATTCAGGGTACCATGTCAAACGTGGGGAAAAGCCTTCTGACAGCCGGGCTGTGCAGGATTATGAAACAGGACGGTTTCAGGGCCGTTCCCTTTAAATCTCAGAACATGGCTTTAAACTCATTTATAACAGAAGAAGGCCTTGAAATGGGGAGGGCACAGGTGATGCAGGCGGAAGCAGCAGGCATAAAGCCTCTGGTGTGCATGAATCCAATCCTTTTAAAGCCCTCCGGCCATACGGTCTCCCAAGTCATTGTAAACGGGGAGGTGGTGGGAAATTTCAATGCCCGCGAATATTTTTCTTACAAGGAACAGCTGATTCCTGAGATAAAAAAAGCATTCCGGCAGCTGGAACAATTTGGGGACATCATTGTCATAGAAGGCGCCGGAAGTCCGGTGGAACTGAATTTGAAGGAAAATGATATTGTCAACATGGGGCTGGCCCGTATGGTAGATGCTCCTGTACTTCTGGTTGGGGATATTGACCGTGGCGGTGTGTTTGCCCAGCTTCTGGGGACTTTGATACTTCTCACAAAAGAGGAGAGACAGCGTGTAAAGGGACTGATCGTCAACAAATTTCGGGGAGATCCTACGATCTTTACTTCGGGAATCAGAATGCTGGAGGAACGGGGGAACACCCCGGTTCTCGGTGTGGTTCCTTATATGGAACTGGCCCTGGAGGATGAGGACAGCCTGACAGAGCGCTTCGACAAAAAGAAAACAGGGCTTGTTGATATTGGAATAATTCGTTATCCCAGAGTTTCCAACTTTACGGATTTCAATGTGTTCGAGCAGAATCCACAAGTGTCGGTCCGGTATATTACAAACCTGTCCCAGCTGGGGACGCCGGATATTCTATTTCTGCCTGGAAGCAAAAATACGATGGGAGATTTAAAGTGGATGCGTGAGAACGGCTTGGAGGCAGCCGTCAAAAAATTGTCGGAGAGAATTCCGGTGTGGGGGATCTGCGGCGGCTATCAGATGCTGGGACGAAGAATAGAGGATCCGGACGGCGTGGAGGAAGGCGGCAGTATCAGGGGAATGGAGCTGCTTCCCACAATAACCTGTCTGAGAAAACAAAAGGTGCGCTGTCAGACAGAGGGAAGATTTCCGGAACTGAAAGGAGTATTTTCTTCTCTTTCCGGGATGGAATACGGAGGCTATGAGATACATATGGGCCAGTCTTTGGGAGCAGAGGAATACGGCAGGCCCGCCGGAGCCGTACTTCCGTCAGTTGTCTGCGGAGAAAACCCCAACGTATACGGAACCTATATACACGGGATTTTTGACAAAGGCAGACTGGGAGAAGAGGTAATCCGTCTGCTGGCAGAGAAAAAAGGAGTTCGGTTGGAGAGCACAGCCATGGAAGATTACCGAAACTTTAAGGAAAAACAGTATGATAAGCTGGCAGATACCCTGCGGCAGCATCTGAATATGGAGGAAATTTATGGAATACTTAGAGAAGTCCATATGGAAGGGTAAAACCTGGGAGGACATCAAGAAACTGAAGGTGGAGCCTCCCAAAGAGACTGTCCGCAGACAGGTGTTGGATAATTGGGACCATATCGCAAAGCCCCTGGACGGGATGGGATACTTCGAGACTCTGACCGCACAGATAGGAGCCATTCAGGGGACAGCCGAAGTTGATATCTCCAAAAGGGCGATCCTTATCCTGTGCAGTGACAACGGAATCGTGGAAGAAGGAATCAGCCAGTCTGGCCAAGAGGTTACATTGGCTGTCATGAAAAATATGGCAGAGGGAATGTCCTCCGTGGGGAAAATGGCAAAGGCTGCCCATATTGACACGATTCCGGTGGATATAGGGGTAAACAGTGTGCAGAAGGTACCGGGGGTTTGGGACAGGAAACTGTGTCTGGGAACCCGTAATTTTAAGCTGGAACCTGCTATGACAGAAGAGGAGGCAGCAGCTGCCGTCTTCACAGGAATTGAATTGGTATCCCTGTGCAAGGAGAAAGGGTATGGAATACTTGGGGCAGGGGAGATGGGAATCGGCAATACTACCACAAGCAGTGCCGTCACGGCTTCTCTCTTGGGCTGTCATGAGGCGGAAGTCACAGGGCGGGGAGCCGGGCTCAGCGACCACAAGCTTTGCCGCAAACAGCAGATAATCGGAGAAGCCATAGAGAAGTATGATTTAAAACATGCTCATGCATTCCGGGTTCTGCAGACGGTGGGAGGGCTGGACATAGCAGGTCTTGCCGGTGTCTGTATCGGAGGGGCTCTGTATCATATTCCCATAGTGCTGGACGGTTTCATTACCCTGGCGGCTGCGCTGGCAGCAGAGCGGATGGTGCCAGGAGTCAAACAGTACCTGATTCCCTCCCATCAGGGCCGGGAGCCCGGCGCTCAAAAGCTTTTGGATACCCTGGGACTTGTGCCTGTGATCCATGGCGCCATGGCTTTGGGAGAAGGGACAGGGGCAGTGATGATGATAGCGCTTTTGGACTTGGCACATCGTATTTATGAAGACGGGACCACCTTTTCCTGCATGGACATGGAGCCCTATGAGAGATTCGGACAGCAAGACAGATAAGTAGGAAGAGGTAAAGCAATGATGATACTGGTAGTCGGGGGAAGCGGAAGCGGAAAATCTGCCTATGGGGAGGCATGTATGGAAGCCCTTTCCCAGGGAAAGAGAAAATATTATCTGGCCACCATGAAAGTGTTGGATGGAGAAGATCAGAAGAAGGTAGAACGGCACAGGCTGCTTCGCAGGGGAAAAGGATTTGTGACTATTGAGCAGATGACGGATATCCGGAAGGCATGGGAGAAAATGGAGGACGGAGGGAAGACGGCCATCCTGGAGTGTGTGTCTAATCTTACTGCCAATGAGATGTTTGCAGAGGCTGAGGCAGGTGATAAGGAGTCCGTGGTGAAAAGGGTTACGGAGGGGATTTGGGCTCTGGAAGAGAAGCTTGAGCATCTGGTAGTGATTAGCAGCAATGTGTTTGAGGATGGGAATGGGTATGATGAGACTACCATGGCTTATATATGGGCTATGGGGAGAATCAATGAAAGGCTTGCCCAAAAGGCGGAACAGGTGATAGAAATGGTAGCAGGTATTCCGGTGATGGTGAAAGGGGAATGATATGTATCTTCTGAAGGGAATTGTGATGGCATTTTCTATCTATTCGAAAATACCTGTTCCACAGCTTTCGTGGGACGGGGATGATATGAAATATATGCTGTGTTTTTTTCCATGGGTTGGGGCAGTGATAGGAGCCGGTGTCTATCTGTGGAATGTGGTTTGCGGCCGGATTTTTGCGGGAGATCTGTGCAGGAGCCTGGGGGTGGCAGTAATTCCTCTGATTATTACAGGGGGGTTTCATGTAGATGGGTTTATGGATACCATGGACGCTCTGCATTCCTATGGATCACGGGAGAAAAAGCTGGAGATTTTGAAGGATCCGCATATTGGAGCTTTTGCGGTGATTATGATTGGGCTTTATGGGCTTGTCTATTTGGGGGCGGTCTCGGAGATACGAAGCGACAGTTGTCTTAGGGTGTTGTGCGGCGGATTCTTTCTGGCCAGATGTTTGAGCGGGATCGGAGTGGTGTGTTTTCCGGCGGCAAAGACGGAGGGGATGGTGTATACTTTTGCAGACAGGGCGCATAGGCAGAAAGTGAAATGGTGTCTGGCGGTTCAGGGGGCGGTATGTGTCTTGGGAATGGGAGTGGCGGGAGATGCAATGGCTGCGATGGGGGGGATGGTAGCGGCGCTTGGGGGGTTTTGGAGATATTATAGGAAATGTCGGAAGGAATTTGGGGGAATTACGGGAGATACGGCAGGGTGGTTTGTTGTGGAATGTGAGACATGGATGGCGGTGGTAGTGGCAATTGTGGATGTGTTGTAAGGTCCGCCCGGAGAGGAAATTTTTATAGGAGAAAAAATGAGACTGATAATTGGTGGATATGCCCAAGGAAAATTAGCGTATGCACTTCGTACCTATGGTTTGAATGAGTCTGTGGTGTTGGATGGAGTGCTGCCGGAAGGGACGCAGGGGACCGTGGTGGTTAATCATCTCCATATGTGGGTAAGAAAGAGGATTTTAGACGGGGGAGAACCGGAAAAGGAGATTTTACAGCTGTGTGAGGATTGTCCGGAATGTATTTTGATCAGTGATGAAATTGGCTGCGGAATCGTACCTTTGGAGGCGTGGGAGAGAGAATACCGCGAGAGAATGGGCAGGATTCTTATAAGCATTGCCGGGAGGGCGGAACACGTGGAAAGAGTATTTTGCGGAATCGGACAGAAAATTAAGTGAGAGTCCGGCAGGGAATGCATCTTAAGAAGGAGTAAGGGATGAAATACCATTTAGCTGGGTTTGTGGGTGGATTTGTGCTGGATCTGATTTTGGGGGACCCTTATGGATTTCCTCACCCGGTCAGACTGATGGGAAGGATGATTGCCAGGATGGAGATATGGCTTCTGGGGGAAAAGGACTGTGATGACAGGAAGAAGTTTTGCCTGGGAGTGTGGCTGGCTGTGTTTATGCTGTTGGGGACTCTGATAGTGTCTGCAGGGATTGGGGTTGGTGCCTATGTGGTTCATCCTTGGGTGGGAGTAACGGCAGAGGCCATTATGACTTACCAGGTTCTTGCTGCCAAGTGTCTGAAGACAGAAAGTATGAAAGTCTATAGGGCTTTAAAGGAAGGGGAAACGCAAGAGGCCCGGCAGGCGGTTTCCATGATTGTGGGAAGGGATACGGGCGGCCTGGACGAGGAGGGAATTGCCAAGGCGGCTATTGAGACCGTAGCGGAGAATACGTCTGACGGGGTAATCGCGCCTATGATCTATACCGCACTGGGGGGCCCGGTGCTTGGGTTTTTGTATAAGGCGGTAAACACCATGGATTCCATGATCGGATATAAAAATGAGAGATATCTTTACTTTGGGAGAGCGGCGGCAAGGCTGGATGATTTTGTAAACTATGTTCCGGCAAGAATCAGTGCATTCCTTATGATAGGCGCGGCTTTTCTGGGAGGCAAGGAGTTTTCTGGGAAAAATGCTTTTCGCATATATAAACGAGACAACAGGAAACACGCAAGTCCTAATTCCGCACAGACTGAGGCCGTATGTGCAGGGGCGCTTGGGATTCAGCTTGCAGGAGATGCCAGCTATTTTGGAAAAACAGTAAAAAAGCCTTATATTGGAGACCGGCAGCGAAAGGTAGAGTGGGAAGATATCAGAAGAGCAAATAAGCTGATGTATTTTACTGCTTGGATTTGTGAAATTTTATGTGTATTGGTTATAGCTATCGTGTAAAAGGAGAACGCCAATGAAAACCATTCACGGAGGAGATGTCTATAAAAATCAGGTGGATCTGGATTTTTCGATCAATATCAATCCTCTGGGTATGCCGGAAATCATAGCCTCTGCTCTTCACCGTGCCGTGGAAATGGCTGTCAGATATCCGGATCCGTCATCAGAAGGATTGAAAAAGGCGGTCTGCCAGATGCTTCAAAAGGAGAATGGATGGAGCATTTCTCGTTCCAGCCTGCTCTTCGGAAACGGAGCCTCCGAACTTTTTATGGCAATTATCCACGGAATAAAACCACAAAAGACAGTGATTCCTATTCCGTCTTTCTATGGCTATGAATATGCGGCCCAGGCAGGAAAGGGAGAGATTGTCTATTATAAAGGAGATATTTTCACGGGCTCTCTGACTCAGGTGTTAAGCAGCAGGCCGGATCTGCTGTTCCTTGCCAATCCCAACAATCCAACAGGAAAACAGATATCGAAAGAACGGCTGCTTCCTCTGTTACGCCGCTGTCAAAAAAATAAGATTATTGTAGTTTTGGATGAATGTTTTGCACCTTTCTGTACCGAAGACATTTCCCTTCTGTCGGAAGCAGAATCTTTTGATCATGTAATCATCGTACGAGCTTTTACAAAGATATACTCCATTCCGGGAGTTCGACTGGGATATCTGGTATGCACAAATCCTGTGCTTATAGAAAAGATTGGAAATCAGCTTCCGGAATGGAATATTTCCTGCTTTGCCCAGGCTGCAGGCAGCGCTTGTGCTGGTCTGGATGGCTTTGTCAAACAGACTGCGGTTTATGTGAAGACAGAACGGGAATTTTTGGAGGCGGGGTTAAAACGAGAAGGCATCACCGTATTTCCCGGCAGCGCCAATTTTATTTTGATATATAGCGAGATTCCTTTGTATCAGATGCTTCTTGAAAAAAAGATTCTGATTCGGGACTGTGAAAACTTTCGGGGATTGGAAAAGGGGTTTTATCGGATTGCGGTAAAAACCAGGAAAGAAAATGAAATTCTATTAAAAATGATCGGAGAAATAAATCAAAGGTGGAACATAAAATAGAAACCCTCCTGCCTGAGGAGATTGAACAGAAAAGTTTTCGGATGATTTCTGAAGAACTTCTTGAGAGAGAGATTCGGATACCAAAGGATCAGGAACCAATCACAAAACGGGTGATCCATGCCAGCGCGGATTTCGACTACGCGGAAACCATGACCTATTCCAGGCAGGCGCCGGAGGTGGCAGTAGGGCTCCTTCTGAAAGGGGCGGACATTGTGACAGACACCAACATGGCTCTGGCAGGAATCAACAAAAAGGTTTTGGCACAGCTTGGAGGACAGGCCCACTGCTTTATGGCGGACGAAGATGTGGCCAGAAAAGCCAAAGAGGAGGGAACTACCCGCGCCGCAGTCAGTATGGAAAAAGCGAAAGGAATCCAAAAGCCTGTTATTTTTGCCATAGGAAATGCCCCAACGGCTTTACTGCAGCTTCATCAAATGATAGAGGCAGGGGAGTATTTTCCGGCGTTTATCATTGGCGTTCCCGTTGGCTTCGTAAATGTGGAGGCGGCTAAGGAGAGGATCATGGAGACAACAGTCCCCTATATCGTAAACCGAGGAAGAAAGGGAGGCAGCACCATCGCAGCGGCGATCTGCAATGCACTTCTGTATCAGGCACGGAATGCACAATGCGGTTTTACCACCGGAAGCTGTGCTGCTGCTGCGGCCAAAGCAGCTGCTTATATGCTGCTTACGGGAAAACAGATGGAAGAAATCACCATAGAGACTCCAAAAGGAATTCCCTACACAGCCAGGCTGTCAGACATCCGGCGGCAGGAGATGTCAGTTAGCTGTGCGGTGAAAAAGGATGGCGGGGCGGATCCGGATATTACCTCGGGAATGCTGATTTATGCGGAGGTTTCCCGTAACCTTGGGTCTTCTATGGCTGAGGGCGTTCAGGAAGCCGGCGATAATCGTATCGTAATCGAAGGCGGAACCGGCATAGGAAGGGTGACAAGGCCTGGCCTGGACCAGCCTGTGGGAAATGCGGCCATTAATGGAGTTCCGCGGCAGATGATCCAACAGGAAGTGAGGCAGATCTGCCGGCTGACGGACTATGAAGGGGACCTGAAGGTTGTCATATCTGCTCCCCAAGGAGAGAGCGTGGCGGCACAGACTTATAATCCAAAGCTGGGAATCGTGGGGGGAATCTCCATATTAGGTACCAGCGGAATCGTGGAACCCATGAGCAGCCAGGCTGTCTTAGACACGATTAAGGTGGAACTTCGTCAGAGGAAAGCGGAGGGCTATGATTCTGTGGTGGTATCACCGGGAAACTATGGTATTGATTTTATGAAAAGAACCTATGGGTATGACTTGGATAAAAGCGTGAAATGCAGCAACTTCATCGGAGATACCATAGATATGGCGGCAGATATGGGCTTTAAAAGGCTGCTTTTAGTCGGCCATGTAGGAAAACTGATAAAGGTTGCCGGAGGAATCATGAATACCCATTCCAAAGAGGCGGACGGCCGGATGGAGCTTCTGGCGGCCTTTGCTATCCGGGAAGGGGTAAGTTCGCAGCAGGCTGGCAGGATTCTGGAATGTGCCACTACCGAGGAGGCAGTTCGTATTTTGGCGGAAAGCGGAAAGCTTAAGGCTGTGATGGAGTACGGAGTACAGAGGATCTGTTATTATCTGGAAAAGCGGGGAAAAGAGAAACTGAAGATTGACTGTATCTTATTTACCAATCAATTAGGAGAACTGGCAAAGAGCAGGGGGGCAGAAACATGGTTTACTTTGTGGGAGCAGGAAGCGGAGCGGCGGACCTGATTACGGTCCGGGGAATGAGGCTGATCGGCCAGGCGGATATTATCATCTATGCAGGCTCCCTGATCAACCCTCAGCTGTTGGATTACGGGAAAAAGGACTGCAAAAAATATAACAGCGCCCAAATGACCCTGGAGGAGGTTCTGGAGGTTATGAAGGAAGGCGAAAAGGAAAACAAAAGGATCGTCCGCCTTCACTCAGGAGACCCAAGTATCTATGGAGCCGTGAGGGAGCAGATGGATGAGCTGGACCGGCTGCAGATTCCCTATGAAAGCTGCCCGGGAGTCAGCGCATGCTTCGGAGCGGCTTCCTCCCTGAATCTGGAATATACTCTGCCAGGCATTTCGCAATCGTTGATTATCACCAGGATGGAAGGAAAGACCAAGGTGCCGGAAAAGGAAAGTATTGAGAGTCTTGCGGCACATCAGGCATCTATGGCCATTTACTTGAGTACCGGTATGCTGAAAGAATTAAGCAGGCGTCTCATAGCCGGAGGATATGACAGGAAGACTCCTGCAGCGCTGGTATATAAGGCAACCTGGCCGGAAGAAAAGGTCTGTCTCTGTACGGTGGAAACCCTTTATGATACGGCGCTGGAACATCACATTACGAAGACTGCGCTGGTTCTGGCAGGAGACGTGATCAGGTGCAAAAGCTATGAAAAATCCAGGCTTTATGCATCGGATTTTTCTACGGAATACCGAAAAAGGAAGGACAGATGAAGCTTTGAGAAGAATCAGTATCATCAGTTTTACAAGACAGGGGTGTGACCTTTCGCGGATTCTGGCAAAGCAGCTGGAAGGGGAAGAGACCCGGCTTTACACCAAGTGCGCCTTGGCTGAGAAGGAGGAGGGCATCACATATGTGGAGGAACGTATAGGCCAATGGGCAGGCCGGCAGATGAAGGAACAGAATACCCTGCTTTTCATTGGAGCCTGTGGGATTGCGGTTCGTGCCATTGCTCCCCATGTTACGGACAAGATCCACGACAGCCCTGTGCTTGTGATGGATGAAAACGGACAGTATGTCATTCCCATATTATCAGGCCATGTAGGAGGGGCCAATGAGATTGCACAGGTCATAGGAGCGGGAACAGGGGCGGTGCCTGTTATTACCACGGCCACAGATCTCCACCATGTATTTGCCGTGGATGTATTTGCGCGGAAAAATCACTTGCATATTGTAAATCCTGGGGGGATTGCCAAAGTATCTTCTAAGATCTTGTCAGGCCGGAAACTTGCTGTCTCCGTAGAAGCCGGACATCTGCCGGAGAAGCTTTGCCTGCCGAAGGGTGTTGAGCTGGCAAAGTATCCGCCCAAAGAGAAAGTGGATATTGTAATTTCTTCCGGGGCAGTATGTTCTTCGGAGGAAATGCAGAAAGCCTCCCTTTGGTTAGCGCCAAAAGAGTATGTCATCGGTATGGGCTGCCGTAAGGGAAAAGAGGCTGAAGCCATAGAGGCATTTATCAGTCAGGCGCTGGAAGAGAGCGGGATTTTTGTCAGGCAGGTAAAGGCATTGGCGACCATTACCTTAAAAGCCAGGGAAGAGGGGCTGCTTACCTGGAGCCAAAAGAAGCGGATTCCATTTATGACGTATACGCCGGAGGAATTAGAGAGAGTAGAAGGAAGCATCCATCCGTCCCAATTTGTAAAAGCCGTAACCGGAGTTGACAATGTGTGTGAACGGGCGGCGCTGAAGGCAGCAGGTCCCGGAGGAAAACTGGTATATGAAAAACACGGCAGGGATGGAATGACCCTTGCCATTGCCAAAGGAAAGTGGAGTGTGAGATTTGATGAAACATAACATATTTATTGTGGGAATCGGCCCCGGCGAGGAAGAGATGATGACAGGCCAGGCCCTTGGAGCACTGGATCGGTCCGATGTGATCATCGGATATACCGTCTATCTGCAGCTTTTAGGAGAGCGCTTTGCACAGAAGGAACAGCTGTCTACCCCCATGGGGCAGGAGAGAGAGCGGTGCAGGCTCTGTTTTCAGGAGGCAAAAAAGGGGAAACAGGTGGCTCTGATCTGCAGTGGGGACGCCGGAATATACGGGATGGCATCCCTGATGTACGAAATTGGAAAAGACTATCCGGACATAGAACTTAAAGTGATCCCGGGCATTACCGCTGCAAGCAGCGGCGCGGCTCTTCTGGGGGCCCCTATCAATCATGATTTCTGTGTCATCAGTTTAAGCGACCTTCTGACGCCATGGGAAAAGATAGAAAAACGTCTGCTGGCCGCTGCCATGGGGGATTTTGCCGTGGTCATCTATAATCCCTCCAGCCATAAGCGGAAAGATTATCTGCAGAAAGCCTGTGATCTCCTTCTTAAGCACCTGGAGGGGAGCCGCTGCTGCGGATATGTGGAAAATATAGGAAGAGAAGGGACAAAGGTGTGGACCGGAAGTTTAAGGGAGCTGAGGGAACAGGGCTGCAATATGTTTACCACCGTATTTATCGGGAACTCCGAATCTGAAATTCTAGATGGAAAATTGATTACGAAGCGAGGGTATGACAATCTGTGAACTTGAAAAATATAGTGATCTTTGCGGGGACTACGGAGGGAAGGGAAGTATCGGAGCTGCTGGCGGCGCACCATATCAGACATACCGTATGTGTGGCTACGGAATACGGAGAGGCAGTCTTTCCTCCCAACCCATTCAGGTTCGTACACTGCGGGCGGATGAATGGGGAGGACATAAAAAGTTTTCTTCTAAAAGAAGCTTTTGATGCCGTGGTGGATGCAACCCATCCCTATGCACGGGAGGTTACACGAAATATTCGGACAGCGATGGAAGGCACGGATATTCCATATCTGCGTTTCATAAGAGAGACAGAGACAGAATCGGCGCAGGAGAAGGTCTCTTATTTTAGCAGCAATGAAGAATGTGCTCAGGCCCTTGAGACGGCAGAGGGAAATATTCTTTTGACTACGGGAAGCAAGGAGCTGGCTGTCTATTGCAGTTCAGGGAATTTAAAGAGCAGGCTTTATGTCAGGGTTCTCCCAAGTTTGGAGAGTATCGCCTCCTGTATGGAACAGGGGCTTTCAGGAAGACAGATTATTGCCATGCAGGGGCCTTTTACCGAAGCCATGAATGAAGCCATATTCCGCCAATACAAGATCGCCTGTATGGTTACGAAAGAAAGCGGAAAACAGGGCGGATTTTTGGAGAAGCTGAAAGCGGCCAAAAAGGCAGGAATCAGAACCTTTGTCATAGGCCGTGAAGAGGAAGAACAGGGATATTCTTTTTGCCAGCTGTGTGAAAAGCTGGGGGAAATCTGTGGACAGACTCTTAAAGATCGGCCGTTTCTGTGGATAACCCTTGCGGGTTTTGGTATGGGTGACCGGAAAAGCCTTACAAGGGAAACGGCACAGGCCATAGAGGAGGCGGATATTCTGCTGGGAGCGAAGAGAATTCTGGACTCCTGTGACCAAAACATGGACAAAAAACCGTTTGCGGAGAAAATACCCTTTTATCAGGCAGAGCGGATCATTCCTTATCTGCGTCAGGTACAACAGAAGCAGAGAGGGAAAGAGAGAATAAAAGCAGTGATTCTTTTTTCCGGTGACAGTGGCTTTTACAGTGGCTGCCGTTTGGTGTATCAGGCTCTGAAAGAGGAAATCCGGAGTCAGAGGCTGAAGGCAGCCCTGCATATTCTGCCAGGGATTTCCAGCGTTTCCTACCTGTCTGCCTGTCTGGGAGAAAGCTGGGAGGACGGGGCCATTTACAGCATCCATGGAAAAGGGCTCCCCAACCTTGCCGGGAAAATCAGAAGGCAGGAGAAGACCTTTCTTTTGATGTCCGGAGTGAAGGACATGAACCGCCTGGGAGAGATCCTGGTAAAAGAGAGCCTGTCAGACTGTCAGATTACCGCAGGCTATCAATTATCCTATGAGGATCAGCAGATCGAAAGGCTGACTCCTGAGGAGTGCTGCCGCTTAAAGGAAGAAGGGCTTTACACTTGTCTGATCAAAAATCCAAGGGCAGTCCCGAAGACTTTGTCTCCCTGTATTTCGGATGATCAGCTGCTGCGCAGCCGGATTCCGATGACGAAAGAAGAAATAAGGCACATAAGCATCTGCAAGCTCAGGCTCCACAAAAAATCTGTCCTGTATGACATCGGCAGCGGAACAGGTTCCATCGCCGTAGAGGCAGCCGGAATGTCCGATGAAATACAGGTATTCGCCATCGAACGGAGGGAGGAAGCCGTAGATTTAATCCGCAGGAATCAGGAAAAGTTTGGGCTTGACAATATTTTCACGGTACGGACAGAGGCGCCGGAGGGACTGGATGGGCTGCCCGCCGCCACCCACGCATTCATCGGCGGAAGCGGCGGCAGGCTGAAAGAAATTGTGGCAGCCCTATACAGGATAAATCCTCATATGCAGGTGGTTGTCAATGCCATTACCATGGAGACTGTCTGTGCGGTGAGAGAGATTTTGGACGGATACCCTTTGGAGTATGCAGAGACCATTCAGATGCAGGTAAACAGGACGAAAGAAGCAGGCAGCTACCATCTGATGCAGGCGGAGAATCCGGTATGGATAAGCACCTTCCGTTTTGAAGCAGCTTCGGAGGAAGGCATCTGGGCAGACAGGAAGGATGGCGGAGCGAAGGAAAAAGAAGCGAAAGGAAAGAGAGCAGAAGGTGAGACTGAATCGAATTATGATCGCCGCTGTCAAAAGCGGAAGCGGCAAAACCATGGTTACCTGTGCCCTTCTTCAGGTATTGAAGGATAAGGGGATACCGACAATATCTTATAAATGCGGTCCGGATTACATCGACCCTATGTTTCATGAAAAGGTACTTCACATCCCGTCAAAAAATCTGGATACCTTTTTCACCGGAGAACAAGAGACATTGGAGCTTTTTTTGAAGGACCGCCAAGAAGGTGAGATGGCAGTTTTAGAAGGCGTTATGGGACTTTTTGATGGCCTGGGGGGCATCCGTGAGGAAGGCTCTTCCTATCACCTAGCCAAGGTAACCCGAACCCCTGTCATACTTCTGGTAGATGCAAAGGGTATGGGACGTTCTCTGATTCCGATGATCTCAGGATTCTTGTCCTATGATGATCTGCATTTGATACAGGGAGTCATATTAAACAGGATATCGAAGGGATATTATGAGACGTTGAAGCCTTTGCTGGAAAGAGAACTCCAGGTCAGACTGCTGGGGTACCTTCCGGAACAGGAAGAGCTACACATCGAGAGCAGGTACCTGGGGCTGAAGCTGCCCGGTGAGATTGAAAAGATTCAGGAACGGCTTCACACCCTGTCCCTGCGCTTTACTCAGACCGTTTCCGTAGACCAGATCATGGACATTGCCCGGAATGCCAGTGACATAAAATCGCCGGATCACAGGAACCTGTGGCTCTCACACAACAAGAAGCTGTCCTCTGAGCCGGTTTTGCTGGCAGTGGCCAGAGATGAGGCTTTTTGTTTTTATTATGGGGATAATCTGCGGATGCTGGAAGAAAGCGGAGCAAAGCTCCAATATTTTTCCCCTATCCACGATAAAGAACTGCCAGAAGGCTGCTGCGGGCTTTTGCTGGGAGGAGGCTACCCGGAAGTATATGCGGAGAAGCTTGGCGCCAACACATCTATGCATCAGGCTATAAGGCAGGCCGTAGACCGCGGGATGCCTGTGGTGGCGGAGTGCGGAGGCTTTCTGTATCTCCATTTAAGAATGGTAGACAAAGAAGGTGTAAGTCATAACATGGCCGGAGTGATTCCGGCAGTCTGCGCTTACACCGGGAAGCTGGTACGATTCGGCTATATCAGTCTGAAGGAAAAGGAAAGCTGTTTTCTTCCCGAAGGCGGCAGCATAAAAGGTCATGAATTCCACTACTTTGACAGCACAAAAAACGGTGATGACTGTTTTGCCATAAAACCAGTTACAAACAGAACATATTCCTGTATAATAAAAGGAGAAAATCACTGGTTTGGATTTCCCCATCTATATTATCCCTCGAATCCGGTATTCCCTGAGAGATTTGTGGAAATGGCGCGAAAGTTCAAGGAAAGGAATGGTTAAATGGATCAGGAGACAAGAATTGCCGTCATAGGAATCATTGTGGAGGACAAGGCAGCCGTAAATCAGGTAAACGCTCTGCTCCATGAATATGGAGCGTATATCATTGGCCGTATGGGCCTGCCTTATGAGAAAAAAGAAGTAAATATTATCAGCATTGTGGTGGATGCGCCTATGGACAAGATCAGTGCCCTGTCAGGAAAACTGGGCAAGCTCCCGGGAGTCAGCGCCAAGGCTTTATATTCAAAATCAAAAGGGAATGCCTAGGCATTCCCTTCCGAAGACGAAGAATCCTTATTCAGCACAGGAAAACTTACCTGGGCCTTAAACAGATCACCGTCAATATACAGATGAAACTCGCCGCCCTGAAGGTGGGTCAGATCCTTGGCGATGGACAATCCCAGCCCGCTGCCCTCCGTGGTTCGGGCCACATCGCCCCGGACAAAACGTTCCGTCAGTTCG
>CAYWRB010000001.1:0-13756 GCA_964460025.1 uncultured Hungatella sp. | reverse complement strand
CAGATACATTTTTAATGGTAAAGAAACCATACCCGTCTCTGGCGGACACATCCACATAGATGCGGCTGTTCTCCATGGCATATTTAAACGCATTGTTATACAAGTTTTCCAGGACTCTCCACAGCCGCCGTCCATCTGCAGAGATGGTCAGGCTGTCCGACGGAAGATCGGAGACCAGCTCCAAATGACGTGTCTGAAATTTCTCTTCAAATTCCCCATTGGCCTGGTAGATCATCTCTACCAAATCAATATTGGCAAGTTCCAGCTTTAAATTTCCAGAACTGGCCTTGGAGGCCTCCACCAGATCTTCGGTTAAGGTCTTTAAACGCTGAGACTTTTGCTCCAGAATCTCCAGATAGCGCTGAATCTTTTCATCCTGAATGTCTTCCCGCTTTAACAGATCCACATAGTTGATGATGGAGGTCAGCGGCGTCTTGATATCATGGGACACATTGGTGATCAGATCCGCCTTTAACCGTTCACTTTTTACCTTTTCCTGGAGGGCCGTCTCCAGGCCGCTGTTTAGATTATTTAAGTTTTCAGCCAGCTGTCCCCCTTTGCCGGAGAAACCCTCCGTATCAATCTTGTAGCTGGTGTCTCCCTCTGACATCTGAAAAATTCCCTGGGCGATCTTTTCTGTCTCAACCTCGTTGCGGAAAAGCATGAAAAACGTCCATACCTGAAAGAGAAAGAAAATGATCCCGGGAAGCAGATACAGATAGGGAAGGGGGGACTGCTCTCGCTTCTGATAGAGATAGAGGAAAGCGCTTAACAGGATTCCGTCTCCAAACAGATATCCGGCGAAGCATAACCCCAAACGCATGGGGAAAGAGCATTCCGATAAAAAACGGACGCATTTGCTAAAAGACCGATACAATAAACTGCCGGTCCACAAAGTTCTGGCCTTATAGTTTCGAAGAAAACTAAAGCCCGTTCCCAGGACAATAAAATAAGGTACTACCGTGTGAATCATCCGGGAGGCATAGACCCAATGCTCTTCACTTACGATCAGATGAGATAAAGGATCCAGGTATTGGCCGGCAAGATAGTCTCCCAGCTTAAGAAAGATGAAAAACAGGGCAAACCCGCATTCCATGGGAATATGGTCAAAGGTTAAAAGGGCAATCCCGGGCCCTCCCACGTCACTGTGGCCGGACAATGCGACCAGCATCAACAGGGTGATCAAAAATCCCAGAGCCCCCAGTGCGGTCAATATAATTCCCGTTATAAAATCAACGCGTACTTTCTCATATTCTCCATGAGAAACCGAATAGGGATCCGCATTGGGATAATTGGTATCCACACCTAAAATAATATAATAATCATTATTATCATACAGGTTGTAGGTCTCTAATTCCGCCGTAATATTACTTGGAATATGTTTTAAGTTTGTATCCATCAAGATACTGTCGCCGGAGATATACAGGTAGCGGCCAAGGCCCCTTATCTCATCATTGGTGCGGGTGTCCGCATTGGTGTATAAAAGTTCCTGTCCATATTCGTTCATGTAAGAGACGCGAAAACTCAGGTTGGAGGCATGATCAATATAATTATACTGGATCTGGTAGTACTCTCCAAGCAGAGTCAGAACCTCCAGGGAAAGATCTTCCAGGGTGGAGTACTGGTCAGAGGGCTCCCGGTAGACTTCATTGGGATTATATGCTTTCCACTCAATGATTGGCCTTGCGGCATTTTCCATCTCCCGTTCAGGGACTGCCGGCCCTCCGGCTACGTCAAAAGAATCTGTCAGATAATATCCTCTGGTTTTCGCATAGCGTAGCATATCATTCAGTGTGTAGATAACCGTTCTGCCAGAAAAAAAAGTCACACACACCATATCCGCATCGTAATTTAATTCTCCGTCCAATTCCAGCAGATCCTTATATTTTACATACTTAAATATCATCTCCACATCTGCTTCCAGCTGTTCCGTAAAGGAGAGGGTATCCGCATAAGATTCCTCCTGAATCCAGCTTAAGCCCCTCCCATAATTCTCATTAAAGTATATAAATGTAATTCCTGTCAGAAACAGGCAGAGAAACAGAACGTGAAACAAAAAAGCAGTATGCTTCATAAAACGTTTGGACCATGTCCCTTTTTTCATAAGACGCTCCTATTGCTTTTCTATCTTGTAGCCGATTCCCCAGACCACCTTCAGATATCTGGGTTCTCGCGGATTGATCTCAATCTTTTCACGGATATGGCGTATATGTACGGCTACGGTATTGTCGGCGCCGATAGCCTCTTCGTTCCAGATCTGCTCATAAATCTCGTCAATAGAGAATACCTTTCCCGCGTTCTTTACCAGCAGAAGCAGGATATTGTACTCAATAGGCGTCAGTTTGATCAGTTCGCCATCCACAAAGACTTCTTTGTTGTCATCATTAATCAGCAAGCCTCCGCATTTAAACACATTTTCTGTGGCCTGCTGTGTCAGATTGCCTAACTGGGTATAACGGCGGATATGGGATTTGACTCTTGCAACCAATTCCAAAGGATTAAACGGTTTGGCGATATAGTCATCGGCGCCAATGTTTAGACCGAGAATTTTGTCGTTGTCCTCAGATTTGGCAGAAAGAATAATGATGGGAATGCTGCTGGTTTCTCGCACCTTCAAGGTAGTGCGGATACCATCCAGCCCAGGCATCATGACATCTACGATCATCAAGTCAATGCTGTGGCTTTCCAACAGT
Organism: uncultured Hungatella sp.; assembly: GCA_964460025.1. Taxonomy (GTDB): domain Bacteria; phylum Bacillota; class Clostridia; order Lachnospirales; family Lachnospiraceae; genus UBA3402. The sequence goes on along the minus strand of CAYWRB010000001.1, from coordinate 11,063 downwards.
TCCAAAGCTTCATATCCATCATAGGCTTTGATCACCTGAAAGCCTTCTCCCGTTAAATAGATGTCGATGGCTTCCACGATCTGTTTATCGTCATCGCAAACAAGTATAGTCTGCATAAAAATCCCCTTTCTATGTTTTAAGACGGTAAGAGCAGCTGCCCTCAGTGCAATCACATGGGGCAGCAGTCGTATTAAAACCGGAAAATAGCGGTTCCATAGGCAGGAAGCGGGTAGGCAAAGGAGAAGGGCTGTCCGTCACATTCGCCTTTGGCGGAACGGTAGACAATCTTCTGATCCCCCGTCTTATAAGAACCATGGGTTTCATCCAAAAGCAGGGTATAGGTCCCTTTTTTCGGTACTCCTACCCGATAGTCCGGTCTTGCCATGGGAGTGAAATTACAAATAAATAATAAACTTTGTCTGCCGGTAGGGTTATGGCGGACAAAACTGAAAATACTGCGGTCCTGATCATTGGCATTGATCCACTGGAAACCATCCCAGTTATAATCCTGGCTGTACAGGGCCGGATATTTTTTGTACAGATGAAGAAGATCACGGAAATAATTCTGAAGGTCCTTGTGAAGCGGTTCATCAGTCAGATGCCAGTCTAAGGAAACCTTCTCATCCCATTCATGGAACTGGCCGAAATCCTGCCCCATAAACAGAAGCTTTTTGCCCGGATGTCCTATCATAAAGGTGTATCCAACCTTCAGGTTGGCAAACTTATCCTCATAGATACCAGGCATTTTGTTGATCATGGAGCATTTTAAGTGAACCACCTCATCATGGGACAGCACCAGAATAAAGTTCTCGCTGGTGGCGTAGGTCATGCCGAAGGTCATCTTGTTGTGATTAAATTTCCGGAAATAAGGATCCAGCTTCATGTATTCCAGGAAGTCATGCATCCAGCCCATGTTCCATTTGAACTTAAAGCCTAAGCCGTCATCCTCCGGTTTGGCCGTCACCTTAGGCCAGGCCGTAGACTCCTCGGCAATGATGATAGCTCCGTTGCCTCTGCCGTTTATGACACTGTTTAAGTGCTTGAAAAATTCGATGGCTTCCAGGTTCTTGTTGTCCCCGTATTTGTTGGGTACCCAGTTTCCTGCGCTGCGTCCATAGTCAAGATACAGCATGGAAGCAACGGCATCCACTCTCAGGCCGTCAATATGGTATTTTTCAATCCAGTAGATGGCATTGGCTATCAGGAAATTAGAGACCTCATGTTTTCCATAGTCAAATACTTTGGTGCCCCAGTCAGGATGTTCCCCTTTGCGCGAATCTGCATATTCATACAAAGGTTCGCCGTCAAAATCCGCTAGTCCGTGGGCATCTCTTGGAAAATGGGCGGGAACCCAGTCCAGGATAACACCGATCCCCTGTTTGTGAAGGTAATTGACAAAATACATAAAGTCCATGGCTGTTCCGTAACGGGAGGTAGGAGCATAATAGCCGGTCACCTGATACCCCCAGGAACCATCATAGGGATGCTCCGCAATCCCCATCAGCTCCACATGGGTATATCCCATCTCTTTTACATATGCAGCCAGTTCATGGGCAGCTTCTATGTAAGTGTAATACCCGTCTTTTTCCTCCCGGTTCTTTTTCTTCCAGGAGCCAAGATGAACTTCATAGATGGAGAGAGGGCTGGTGAGAATATCCTGCTCCCTTCTCTTTTTCATCCAGGTGTCATCTTTCCATTTGAAACCGGAGATATCCCGGGTAACAGAAGCCGTGCCGGGACGGTACTCTGCTCCGAAAGCGTAGGGATCACACTTAAACAGAACCTTGCCGTTGGAGGTGGTGATTGCATATTTATACAATTCTCCGCTGCCAAGACCCGGAACAAAGACCTCATAGATTCCGGAAGTCTCCAGCTGCTTCATGGGATTTTTTTCCGGGTCCCAGTTATTGAAATCACCTACAAGGGATACACAAGCGGCATGAGGCGCCCACACGGCAAAATACATGCCGTCCTTTCCCTTGTAATTCCTGGGATGGGCTCCCAATTTCTCGTAGATCTCATAATGAGTTCCCTCTCCGTAAAGATACCGGTCCATTTTGGTAACAAACCCCGTTCCAATTTCTTTTTTGCTACGTGCCATAAGTTTATTCCTCCCTGATTTTTAAGACAGCCCCCCGGCCGCCTGTGATTGTAATGGTAATCCGGCCATCCGTAACCGGTATGGTGGTGTGGTCCAGCAGGTTTTCCGCGACAGAGGCGTGAATGGGAACCGGTATGTCCATAACAGCCGGTGCATCGTCATTATTCACTGCTGTCAGAATAACGGAATGCTCTGCGAACCGTGCGAATGCATACTGGCGTGTAGTCAAAAGCAGCTCCTTATAACGTCCCCCGTGAAATTCCTCATGTTCCTGATGAATATGTCCTAAACTGGCAATATAATCCGTCAGCTCCTCATGATATTTGCTCTCGTCCGCAATGGAGATGTGGGGACGCAGAGCCTCGTCACTTTCTCTGCTTCTCTTTCCTTCGATTCCCCACTCACTTCCATAGTAGATGGAAGGAATGCCCGGAAGCGTATATAAAAGTGTGTAAACAGAGTACAGATGGTCTTTGTTGTTTAACTTGCTGGCCAGCCGGTCTTCATCATGATTGTCCACAAATGTATACAGCTGATAGCCGACATGTTCCAGACGGCGTATGGTATGTGCGATCTCAAAATAATTGTGATCGTTGTGACCAGAATACAGCCCTTTATGAAGCTCATAATTGGTCACGGAGTGGAGCATCTCAGGATTGACCCAGCGGGCATATTCTCCATGGATCACCTCGCCCATAAGCCAGAAATCTTCCTTCATGGCAGCGGTCTGCTGTCTTAACTCCTTCATAAACCCGAAGTCCAGTACATTGGCGCAATCCAGCCGGATTCCGTCAATATCAAATTCGTCTATCCAGAACCGGATCACGTCAAACAGATACTGTTTTACATCAGGATTCTGCAGATTCAGGCAGGGAAGCTCGGCATGTCCCTGCCATGAGTCATAGCCGAAGGGATCCCCCCAGCCAAAGTTTACGCCCCGGTACCAGTCTCTGTAAGGAGAAGCCTCCCGGCGCTCCTTTATATCCTGAAAAGCAAAAAAATCTCTTCCCGTATGGTTGAATACACCATCTACCACCACCCGGATCCCTGCATCGTGACAGAGGGAAACAAAGCGGCCAAAACCATCGTTGTCCCCAAGACGGCGGTCCACCAGTTTATAATCCTTTGTGTCATACCCGTGGGATGAGGATTCAAACAGCGGGCCGATATATAAACCGGTACATCCCAAGTCCTTCATATGGGGGATCCAGCGTTCCAGCTCACTCATGCCGTCATAAACCGCCTCCGCCGTATTCTGCTTTTGAGCCCCCAAAAGTCCCAAGGGATAAATGTGATAAAAAACTGCCTTCTCATACCATGTACTGCCCATAACACCAATCCTCCAGATTACATAAATTATACTGTCTTTATGATGAAAGCTCCATCTCCAGATTTTTAAACCTGCGGAGCAGGAACTGGTACCGCAGCTGCGCGGCATTCAGTTCGTAGATGTAGCAGTCGATTAAAGTAGGGTCTACTACCTGTTCGAAATGATTCCTTGCGGAATCAATACTGTGGCGCGTTCTCTCAATCTCCTGCTGAAGTTCCTGACGCTCCAGATAGAAGGTCAAGCGTCTTTGTTTGGCTTCTTTTCGTTTCATTGTCATATCATCTCCCAGAATTTGATAAATACAGTATTTCTGGAAAAGAGTGAGAATATACATGAAACCATATATATTTTACCATTTCCGGGCTTTGCGGTCAACGCGTTGGTCAAAAATAATGCTTGACATTTGGCGGAATTATGTGCATAATAAATTTACCGTCAGCACGCATCATTCGAAGTGCTAAGATTTATTGCTTGTCCGGATCGGACATATTTCCATGGAATGTTGATTGGATACCTTTTACGGAGGTGTATCAGGCTTTAAGGGAGAAGGGAGGTGATTTACGTTTTTGCAGATATGTGGCTTGTGCTGGTGATTCTATTTGGAGGAGCCTGCTATGATATGAAGGAGCATCGGGTTCCGAACTGGTGGGTGTTAAGCGCCCTTCTGTGCGGCCTGGGGCTTGGCCTGCTGACAGCAGAGAAAGGGCAGGAGGTTTCGGCAGTTTTAAGATACATAGCCAGGCTTGGGGCGGTGGTCGCGGTGATGTTTCCCATATTTATCCTTCGAGTCATGGGGGCAGGAGATATCAAAATGATGGCGGTAATAACCGGATGTCTGGGATTTCCGGAAGGAATGAAGGCGATTCTGTGCGGTTTTGTAATCGGGGCAGTTCTTGCTCTTGTAAAAATGCTTATACAAAGGACTTTGTTTAAGCGTCTGAACTATCTGACGGCCTATTTTAGGCGATTATTCCTCACAAAAGAGATTGTACCATATTACGTAGCCCGGAGGGACGGGAATCAGGCGGTGATTCCCTTTACGGTGTGTCTGTTTCTGGGGTACCTATGGTATCTGACCATTAGAATGATTTAGGAAAGGCGGTATGGAAAGGAGAATAGGATGGAAAAAGTCATGGCGGTTTACGATGTGGACCCTGTATATGCGAAGCGGTTTGCAGATGTAGTAAACCAGAAAGAGAAAGTACCCTTTGAGGTGATTCCGTTTACCACGCTGGAAGCTCTAAGGGAATATGCAAAAAAATATACGGTGGAAATCCTGCTGGTAAGTGATTCCGTACCAAAAGAACAGGTAGAAGGCCTGAAAACCAATTCGGTAGTGGTTTTGGCAGAAGGGGAGGTGGTAAGTTCCTTGGGCAGCTACCCCAGCGTCTATAAATATCAGGCGGCTGACAGCGTTGTCCGGGAGGTGATGGCCTGTTACTGTGAACAGCCTATGGGGAATCCCCTTGTGATGGCAGGAAGAAGAAGCCGGGTTTTGGGAGTTTACTCTCCCGTAGGAAGGTGTCTGAAGACTTCCCTGGCACTGACACTGGGACAGCAGCTGGTAAAAGAGGGAACGGTTCTTTATATGGGACTTGAGGACTTCTCAGGATTTTCCAAGTTTATTGACAGTCAGTGTAAAAGTGATTTTTCCGACGTACTGTATTTTTTCCGTCAAGGCAGCCTGGACATGATGCGTCTTCGAAGCCTGGCCTATACCTGGAAAGAGATGGACTATCTGCCTCCGGTCCGTTATCCGGAGGACTTGGAACAGCTTACCGGAGAGGAGGCCGGCATTCTCATAGAGAAACTGGCAATAGAAATGGGGTATGGCTACATCATTGTGGATGCGGGCCGGCCAGGCAGGAATATCCTTCCTGTTTTAGAATGCTGCGATGTGATCTATATGCCCATCAAAGAAGACGGAGTCTCATCGGCAAAGCTGGAGGAGTTTGAAGAATATCTTGAAATAACCGGACACCAGTCCCTGTGGGAAAAGATACGGAAGGTGAAGCTGCCGTATCACAGCAGTTTTGGGAGAAGGGATACCTATGCGGAACAGCTTCTCTGGGGAGAACTGGGGGATTATGTGAGACAGCTGCTGAAAGGGGTGCCATGGAGATAAAGGAGAGAATGGAATCTTCTAATGCCGCAGGGAAGGAGGCACGCAAAGTCCGGCAGAGACAGCTTCGAGAGGCAATACGCACGGAGATCAGCGGGATGCAGCACATTGAAGATGAACAGCTAAAGGAGATTATTGACAGCCATATATTAGCCATGGGAGAGAAAGAGTATCTTCCATTAAAAGAGCGTCTGATACTGCAGAGCAATCTGTTTAATTCTTTCAGAAAACTGGATATTCTCCAGCAGCTTATGGACAATTCGGATATTACGGAGGTGATGATCAACGGAAAGGACCATATCTTTGTGGAAGAACAGGGAAGGATGCACTCCTGGGATTATGAATTTGAGTCCGAAGAGCAGCTGGAGGATATGATCCAGCAGGTAGTCAGCAAAGTAAACAGAATCGTAAACGTGGCCTCGCCTATTGCCGATGCCCGGCTGGAAGACGGCTCCCGAGTCCATGTGGTTCTTCCGCCTGTTTCCCTGGATGGCCCCGTTATGACGATCCGTAAATTTCCTCGTATCATTACCATGGATATGCTGGTGGAGTTCGGAACCATCAGTAAAGAGGCGGCCATGTTCCTTGGAAAGCTGGTGAGGTCCGGGTACAATATCTTCATCAGCGGCGGGACAGGGTCCGGAAAGACTACATTTTTAAACGCATTGTCCGCATTTATTCCTGAAGAAGAGCGGGTGATTACGATTGAAGATTCGGCGGAACTTCAGATTCAGCAGGTAAAAAATCTGGTCCGTCTGGAGACCAGGGCGCCTAATTCCCAGGGAGAAGGAGCCATAGAAATCGGAGATCTTATCCGGGCATCCTTGAGGATGAATCCCAATCGGATCATTGTTGGCGAAGTCAGAGGAAAGGAAGCGCTGGAACTGCTTAACAGCTACAATACCGGCCATGACGGCGGCATGTCCAGCGGCCACGGCAACAGTCCCAAGGATATGCTGGCACGTCTGGAGACCATGGTTTTGACAGGAGCAGACCTGCCTCTTCCGGCAATCCGCAGTCAGATTGCCTCTGCGCTGGACATTCTGATCCACGTGGGAAGAAAGCGGGATAAAAGCAGAAAAGTATTCTGGATTCAGGAGGTGGAAGGATATGTGGATGGGCAGATTCAGCTTCACACATTATATCGGCTGGAAGGGGAAACCCTCAGAAAAAAAGGAGAACTTAAAAATCGGGAGAAGCTTCAGGCGGCAGGAGAAGAGGAATAACGGCCTGATTGATTATGAAATATATCATTTGAACCGGAAGCAGTGGATGCTGGCTATAGGAGCGGGAATCCTGCTGGCGGCAGGGGTATCCTACACCTGTTACAGGAGCCTGACAGCATTTTTTATCTTTTTGATCCCTGCGGGAATTTGCCCCGGGTATTTTCGCAGGTACTGGAAGAAGAAAAGGATACAGCAGCTGGAGATACAATTTAAGGAGGCAATTCAGATACTGTCCGCGTCTCTGAGCGCCGGATATTCTGTAGAGAATGCGGTGGCCTCCTGTCTTAAGGAATTAAGCCTTATGTATGGACCCTATGGCCTTATTACCGAAGAAATTGCCTATATGGCACGGCAGATGGAGTTAAACCGTCCCATTGAGACACTGATGAGTGAATTTGCAGCCAGAAGCGGATTGGAGGAGGTGGAAAATTTTGCAAGAATATTTTCCATTGCGAAACGAAGCGGAGGAAGGCTGGTTCCCATTATCAATCATACGGTACAGGTTATGAATGACCGTTTTCAGGTAAAAGAGGAGCTGCGCACACTGACAGCCTCCAGAAAATTCGAACAGAAAATCATGAGTCTTATGCCATTTCTGATTATTCTCTATATTGACGGTACTTCACCGGGATTTTTCCAAGTCATGTACACTACCCTGGCAGGAAGGGTAATTATGAGCGGGTGTCTGGCAGTATATGTCCTGTCCTGTTATCTTTCATGGAAGATTTTAGACATACAGGTAGGGTGATTAGGCAGGACGATTGGTGTGAAAGATATTGGTGCAAAAGAAATTGGTGCGAAAGAACAGAAGAAAGGAGCATAAAACAATTCAAAGAGACGGCGGAATGATCAATCCGCCGCGGCTGTCCGGAAAGCAGAAGCTGTGCCGGTTCTGGCATCGGTGGAAACTGCAGATTCTGTGTGTAGCCGCAGGATTGTTCATGTATGAATTGGCACAGGCGGCAGGCAGCAGCGAAAACGGAATATCCGAGGGGTATTTGGAGCGGGGAGATTACGGCGACAGTCCTGTTACCTATGATTTTATGGTAGAAGGGCTTGGCGAAGAGGCCTTAAGCTGTCAGGTTGAGATCCAGCCTGTGAAATATGATGAAGAGGAAGCCCTAAAGGTTTTTGATAACATCATCGGGCAGCTGCCGGAGTGGATGAAAGGTGAGAATGAATCCTTATCTTTGGTCAGGACAGATCTGCAGCTGCCGTCGGACTTTTCCGAATATGGGGTCAAAGTATTTTGGAAAAGCGAGAATCCGGAATGGGTTGATTCTTTTGGGCAGGTACATACACAAGACTGCCCTGAGAAAGGGGCTGAGGTCCTGTTGAAGGCGACACTGGTCCATGGAGACTATGAAAAAGAAGCGGCATTTGTCATAAGAGTTTACCCAGAGGTTTTCACGCCGGAGGAGAGAATGGCACAGGAACTGTGCCGGCGGATTCAGAAGGAAGACAGCAGAAATCCTACGGAAAAAGAGGTAGAGCTTCCCAAAGAATATGATGGCCATATTTTGAGCTACCGCGAAAAACAGGATAAGGATTACCGTTTGTTTTTCATATTGGGACCTTTAGCGGCATTTCTGCTCTATGTCAGAGAAAGAAAGCAGGAGGAGAAGGAGAAAAAGAAGCGAAGTGAAGCGCTGATGCTGGATTATGCGGATGTTGTGTACCAGCTGATGGTATTTATCGGTGCAGGCCTGACCGTAGGACAGGCATGGGAAAGAATCGTGATGAATTATAAATCCAGGCTTGAGAGTAAGCGATGCCAGAAGAGACCGGTTTACGAAGAAATGGCATTGGCTTTAGGCCAGATGCAGTGCGGGCAGTCGGAGGGGAAGGTGATCATGGAGTTTGGAAAGAGATGCCGGCTTCAGCCATATCTGAAATTGACAACTCTTTTAGAACAGAACCGAAGGACAGGCACCAAGAACCTGCAGCAGGTTTTGGAGCAGGAAATGATAAGCGCATGGGAGCAGCAGAAGAATGTGGCAAGGAGAATGGGAGAGGAGGCCGGGACAAAATTGTTATTGCCGTTGTTCTTGATGCTTTTTGTAGTCATGGTTCTGGTTATGGTGCCGGCGATGATGGCTATGGGATAGAAAAAATTGAGAAAGGAGATTGTTATGAACAGACTATATAAGGAGTGGATTGCGTTTTGTAAGAATGAGGATGGACTTGGAGTCATTGAGGTGGTATTGATTTTGGTGGTCATTATAGGGCTGGTCATCATTTTTAAAAAGCAGATCACATCCCTGCTGGAATCCATTTTTAAGGAAATAGAAAAGCAGTCTAAAGAGGTGTATTAAGTGAAGAAGCCAGGGGAGATTACCGTATTTTTAAGTCTTAGCCTTCTCTGTGTCTTTGCTCTTCTCTGTGTAATGGTAGAAGGAGCCAGAACCACTGGCTCCAGATACTATTTTCAACTGGCTGTTAATGGTTCTTTAGATACATTATTCAGCCAGTATCACAGAGAATTGTGGAAGAAATACCGGATTCTGGGACTTCAATATGAAACGGAGGCGGATGTACTGAAACGGCTGGAGACCTATGTAGAGAAATATTTATCCGTAGAAAACTGGTATCCAATGCATCTGGAACAGATGGATAGGAAGGAATGGGAAAACCTGACGGATCAGGGCGGAGATTTCCTGATTCAGGAGGTGCTGGATTATATGAAATATGGAATCTGGGATCAGCTTGTGCTGGCGCCGGAAAAAGGCGGACAGTTCCTGAAGGATATCAAGGAGGCATCCGCCGCGGGAAAAATGACAAAGACCTATGACGGTCAGGAGAAAGAGGTCCAAAAGTTGGAAAATAGTGTCCGGAAGATTTTAGACTGTGTGCAAAAACAGGAACGATATGCCGCAAATATCGGCCAGGCTTTGGCAGAGGATGACACCGAAAATTTTTATGAAGAGGCCAAAAAGTTCCGAAAAGAAGCAGACAAAATGGACGGGCTTCTTAAGATCTATGAAAAAAGAGCCGGACAATTAAAGGATGCCTTATTAAAATCAAAGAATCAGATGTCTCAACTGCAGGGGGAATTTCAGGAAAATAGAAGTCAGATGTTTGAAGAGCAGATGAATCCCTATGTCTCCTATGTAGAAGAAGACGGCAGACGCCATCAGGAACTGCTGGGCCAAAAGGACATAAGCCTTGAGAATCTGAATCTTCTAAAAGAGACAGAAGAGTTGGTTGAACAATTGGAAGAGGAAGAAACATATGAGGACGAGGAAGAGGAAGAATTTTCTTTGGAACCGGCAGAAGAGCTTTGGAACCGATTTTGCCCTTCAGGGCTGAAGCTGGACGTTGCAAAGGGGGACAAAGAAAAACAAGGGTTTTTGGAACAAGTCCGCAGCCTGGTGGAGGGAGGACTTCTGCAGATGGTACTTCCGGAAGATATGAAGATATCAGATGGAAAAATAGAGGCCGGAGATCTGCCTTCTCTCCTTTCCGATGAAAAGAGCAAGGAACAAAGAAATCTTGCAGACTTGGTTTTGATCAATGAATACTGCGGTCAATACTTTCTTCATGCGTTGAGTGTGGAAAAAAGAGAAGTGCAGTATGAGATAGAGTATCTTCTCCACGGGAACAAAACGGACAGGAAAAATTTGGAGGAGACCGTAACCCAGCTTTTTCTCATAAGACAGGGACTTAATATGATTTACCTCTTGTCAGATTCAGGAAAGCAGGAGGAAGCCCGAGCATTGGCGGCCGTTATTACCGGAGTGACAGGCCTGGCGCCTCTTGTGGAAATTATGTCCTGTTTCATTCTGGTTATCTGGGCCATGGGAGAGTCCATGATGGACGTACGCAAATTGCTGTCCGGCGGTTCGATCCCTCTGTGGAAGAATCAGGGAGACTGGAAGTTGAGCCTGGATGGCCTGTTAACCATGGGAAAAGAGAAATGCTGCCCTGACAATCAGGATGAGGCCGGGAAAAGAAATGGATTTAGCTATGAGACTTATCTGAAATTACTGCTTTTAGCTGAGGATGCCGGCGACAAACAGCTGCGCATGATGGATATGATTCAGGTCAATATTCAGAGAGAAGAGCCGGGCTTTTCCCTGGATTCTTGTGCATGCAAAATGGAGGTTCAGGGGAAAGCCAGCGGAAAACATGTGTTTTTTGCTCTGCCTTTTGTGGAGAATTTTATCGGGGAAGAACATGGATACCCATTGGAGGCTTCCGTGGAAAAAGGATACTAGTGCTCCATCCGTCCAGTAATCAGACTTTCAGCACCACCTATTTTGCCATCTGCCGCGTTGTCGTCAG